>JBBRKD010000127.1:0-5851 GCA_038218255.1 Hyphomicrobiales bacterium
CAGCCCCACGCGCGTACCACCGCGCTGCCGTGATCTGGTCCTTCTGCACGCCGAGGCCTTCGTCGTGGATGCGGCCAACCAACGTGTGCGCCTGCGGATTACCCCGTCCGGCGGCTGCTTCAGCCAGCGTCAGCGCGGTCAGAAACTTCCCTTGGTCGTAAGCGAGGTAGGCCGCTTCCTGCTCGCTGGACGCGGGTTGCGTGTCGGGTGCCGCATCCGATGGGGCATTGCGCGCCGCCAGGATCTGCGTGACGCATTTGTCTGCGACCGGCTCTGGCTTGGTGGCAGGCCCAGGCTGCCCTGCGGCCGCCTTAGGTGCGGGCTTTGTAGCCGTTGGTTTGCTGTCGGCCGCCTGCACACTCGCCGCGCCCAGCGCAACGGCAATGGCCAAACCAAAAACCCTCATCATGCTGCGCGTTGGGCCCATTGGGTTCATCCCGGAACTGGCGCGGAACTGAGTGCTTGGACCGCAGCCCTCACATGCGCAACGGCGGCCTCTGCGCTGCCCTGCGAAGGAAGCTCAATGGCGACAAAGTCAGCTCCCGCACGCGCAAGCCCGCTAGCCTCGTCGTGGTCCCTGGCCCCGATGGCCACGCACGGGATTTCGAAAATCTCAGCCCACCACGACACGCCGTCGATTGCCTCACGGCCGCCCGTGAATGCGACATACTCAGCGCCTGCTTCGCCCAACATCATCGCGTCGTGGCGCAACGAGCCAGCCTCCGCACCGATGATGGCGCGCTGACCCAGGATTTCGCGCGCCTCGATATAACGGGCTTCGAGCGTGTCAGAATAGGTCAGGTGCACACCGTCAGCGCGCAACGTGCGCGCCAGCCGCGCGTCATCTTGTAGAAGAGCTGCGATGTCGCGCGCCTGGATGAGTTCGACGAACGGCCGTGCCGCTGTCGCATCCAGCACGCCACCTGGCGTCGGCTTGATCAGCACGCTGGCGCACGCCGTAGCTCCGAGGGTAGCCGCGAGGCGTTCGAGGCCGTTGCCGCCGGTTTCAACGATCAGATATAGCCCAGCGGGCTCGGTCTTTGCCACGGGGGGCCTCTCGATGTTTTGTGTCGCGATTCGTGCGGCAGCCAAGCCTCCGCACACGGGCATAAAGATGGCGGCAGGATCGCGGCAGTTCCGCAAGTGCACCCCACCTCAGGTTCTGGGGCTGTGTGTTGGGTGGCCACCTGTTGCGGGAATGGCGGATCCCGCCCGCCCATGCCACTGTGGGGTTTCAGTCTCCAACGCCGCAAGGACCCCCTCACGATGCCCGTCAGCGCCAGCTTCAAAGAGCACATCGCCGAACTGCTGTCGCCATTGGGACCGGTCGCCATTCGCCGCATGTTCGGCGGTGCGGGGGTTTCGGCAGAAGGCATCACGTTTGCAATTCTGGCCGAAGATACGCTTTATCTGAAGGTCGACGACACGACGCGCCCCAAATTCGAAGCCGAGGCCATGGGCCCGTTCACCTACCAGAGCAAGTCCGGCGAACACGCTCTCACGAGCTATATGCGCTGTCCGCCCCGCCTGATGGACGAGCCCGACGCGCTGCTCGACTGGGCGCGCGCTGCAATGAAAGTCTCGCGCCGCGCCGTGGGCGGCTCGAAGGCGAAGTCCAAGACGAAGCCCAATCTCAAACAGAAGCCTTCGTCCTTGGCCGGGGCCGGGACGGCTAAATCTGCCCCGTCCAAAGCGTGAGCTCGACGTTTGCCGTCATCGGTGTCGCGCTGCTGCGACGCACTTGGCACCGTAACCAAAACTGCATGCTAGGGGAGACTGTGATGCTTCGACGTTTCATGGCTGGGTTTGGACTAGCGTGTCTGCTCACCGCGACGGCCACACAGGCCGCCGACCCAATCCTGATCAAGTTCAGCCATGTTGTGGCACCCGACGCGCCCAAGGGCCGTGGCGCGGACAAGTTCAAGGAATTGGCCGAAAAATACACTGACGGCCGGGTCAAAGTCGAAGTCTATCCCAATTCGCAGCTCTACAAGGACAAGGAAGAGATCGAGGCCTTGCAGCTTGGCGCGGTGCAGATGCTTGCGCCCTCGCTCGCCAAATTCGGCCCCCTCGGTGCCAAGGAGTTCGAAGTCTACGATCTCCCGTTCCTGATGCCCGACGTTGATGCGGTCCATCGGGTGTTTGAAAGTGCGACCGGCAAGCGGCTGCTGGCGGGCCTTGAGCCTAAAGGGATCAAGGGTCTTGCCTATTGGGACAACGGCTTCCGCGTGTTCACCGCCAACCGCCCGCTTCGCCTCCCGTCCGATTTCTTTGGCCTGAAGGTGCGCATCCAGTCCTCGAAGGTCCTTGAAACGCAGATGCGCGCCTTGGGCGGCGTCCCGCAGGTGATGGCCTTTTCCGAAGTGTATCAGGCGCTGCAAACCGGCGTCGTTGACGGCAGCGAAGTTGACCGGACCAACATCTACACCCAGAAGCTGCATGAGGTGCAAAAGGCCATCACGCTCTCAGACCACGGGTATTTGGGCTACGGCGTGATCGCGAACAAAGCGTTCTGGGACAATCTCCCACCCGACATTCGCGGTCATCTGGAGCGCGCGGTCGTCGACGCCACGGCTCACGTCCGCGACATCGCCCACAAGCTCGACGTGGAGGCCGAAGCTGCGATCAAGGCCTCGGGCAAAACCGAACTTGTCGTGCTGACCGCGGCCGAACGCGCCGCCTGGGGCGAAGCTCTCAAACCGGTCTATGCACAAGTCGAAGGCCGCGTCGGCAAAGCTCTCATCGAGGAGGTCCGCGGCGTGGTCGCGGCGGGGACGAAGTAACAGCGGTTTCGTCCGCCAGACACTCAGGCTCGACCCGCTCACTCAAGCAGGCAACTTTTTCGCTCCGTTCAGTCATCGGCGGCATGTCGCCGTGACGTCCGGCGCGGAGCGACCGGGCGCGGGCTTTCCCCAATCAGTCCGGCGGTAGGAACCATGGCCCGCACGCTGGGTTAATAGGGGGTGCGCTCGAAACGAACCGCCTGGTCGGCAAGCGCCGACGGACGGACCCGCCGCGAGCCGCAACTCCCCATTAAGCCGCCGACAGTCAAGGATAGCGTCATGGATATGTTCGCCGACACGATCAAAGCTTTCGAAAAGGGCGCGAGCCACATCGCAGCAGCTGCCGCCATCAAGAACATCGAGTTTTGGGAAGGCAAGCTCGCCAAAGTCGACGTCGATGGCGTCAAGTCCGTCGTCCGCGATTTGGGCGCGCTCAAGAAGGACCTTGCCAGCGAGAAGCCCGACACGGCGCACGTCAAAAGCATCATGAGCCGTCTGCACGACGAGACGTTGAAGGTCGGCAGCAACGTCAAGGGTCCCGAAAGCGACGGCATCAAGAAGGTCGCAGCGTGCCTGTCCAAATCGTGACGATGTGGGCCAGGGGATCAACCCCTGGCCTGGCCTTCGCCTGCCCCCTCAAGCCGCTTTCTTGGCCGCAAACGTTGGATCGAGCTCGCCCTTGGCGTAGCGTTTTGCCATGTCGGCTGGCGTATGGACGCGCTTGATCTTGCTCGCCTGTCCCGCCGTGTTGAACTCGATCAAGCGCTGTTTGCAAAGCTTGGCCATCGCTTCCATGGCGGGCTTTAGATATTTGCGCGGGTCGAACTCGCCGGGGTTTTCTGCGAGGATTTTGCGGATCTGGCCGGTCATGGCCATGCGGTTGTCGGTGTCGATGTTAATTTTGCGCACGCCGTGCTTGATGCCGCGCTGGATTTCCTCGACCGGCACGCCCCATGTCGGCTTCATCTTTCCACCGTGCGCATTGATGATGTCTTGCAGGTCTTGCGGCACCGATGACGACCCGTGCATGACGAGGTGCATGTTTGGGAGCTTTGCGTGGATTTCCTCGATCACGTTCATGGCGAGGATCGCGCCATCGGGTTTGCGCGAGAACTTGTAAGCGCCGTGCGAGGTCCCCATCGCGATCGCGAGCGCGTCAACCTTGGTTGCTGCGACGAACTTGACGGCTTCTTCCGGATTGGTCAGCAGCTGATCGTGGCTGAGCTTGCCCTCGGCTCCGTGGCCATCTTCGGCCTCGCCCTCACCTGATTCCAATGAGCCCAGCACGCCGAGTTCACCTTCGACCGAAATGCCGCCAAGATGCGCCATCTCGGTCACCTGCCTCGTGATCGCAACATTGTAGTCCCAGTCGGCTGGCGTCTTGCCATCGGCCTTTAAGCTGCCGTCCATCATGACACTTGTGAAGCCGGCCTGGATCGCCGTCATGCAGGTCGCGGCTTCGTTGCCGTGGTCGAGATGCACGCACACGGGAATGTGCGGGTAAATTTCCGTCACCGCGTCCATCATGTGTTTGAGCATGATGTCATTGGCATAGCTGCGCGCGCCACGGCTCGCCTGGATGATGACTGGCGCGTCGGTCGCGTGCGCCGCCTCCATGATCGCGAGCGCCTGTTCCATGTTGTTGATGTTGAATGCGGGCACCCCGTAGTTGTGCTCGGCTGCGTGATCGAGAAGCTGGCGTAGGGTGATGCGGGCCATGGGAACGCTAACTCCGTTTGTTGGTGCGCGAGCGGCGCAGAAAAGGGATGAGCCAGACTCCAGCTGCGAGGCTGGACCAGCCCAACAGATTGCCGTTGGACTTGGAACCGAAATGGGGACCGATCTGGGGGCCCAGCCCCGATATCATCCAAGCTCCGAGCGCGACCAACGCCACGCCGACAGCCGACCGGAGCACGAAGGGGACGTTCAATTTACCGTCTTTGTCGAACATGGCGCATGCCCCTCCCACAGACGCTCAGATCAGCTTGCCCATCGCGACGGCAGTGTCGAGCATGCGGTTAGAGAAGCCCCATTCGTTATCGTACCACGTCAGAATGCGCACGATCTTGCCGTCGACGACGGCGGTCTGGGTCGAATCGAAGTTTGATGAATAGATCGAGTGGTTGAAATCGATCGACACCAATTCTTCCGTCACGTAGCCGAGGATGCCCTTCATCGGGCCTTCACTGGCGTGCTTGAGAGCAGCATTCACCTCGGCAACCGTTGTTTCGCGACCGGGGATGAACTTGAGATCGACTACCGACACGTTGGGTGTGGGCACGCGGATCGATGTGCCGTCGAGCTTGCCTTTGAGTTCGGGCAGGACGAGGCCGACGGCGGCCGCTGCGCCCGTGGTCGTTGGGATCATCGACAGGGCTGCGGCCCGCGCGCGGCGCATGTCCTTGTGGACCTGATCGAGAATGCGCTGGTCGTTCGTGTAGGCGTGGATCGTCGTCATGAACCCAGCCTGGATGCCGACGAGGTCGTTCAGCACCTTGGCGACGGGGGCTAGGCAGTTCGTGGTGCATGACGCGTTCGAGACGACGAGGTGATCCTTTGTCAGCTTGTCGTGGTTGACGCCGTAGACCACCGTGAGGTCCGCGCCCTTGGAGGGTGCCGAAACCAACACGCGCTTGGCGCCAGCGTCCAGATGGACCGACGCCTTGTCCTTGTCAGTGAACACGCCTGTGCATTCCAGCACGATGTCGCAACCGAGCTCTTTCCAGGGCAACTTCTTGGGGTCTTTTTCAGCCAGAGCCTTGATGCCGTAGCCACGGCCAACGTCCATCATGTCGCCTTTCACTGACAAAGAGCCCGGTAAGCGACCATGAACGCTGTCGTATTTGAACAGGTGCGCATTGTCCTCAGGTGACGCCAGATCGTTGATCGCGACGACCTTGACGTCGGTGCGCTTGGCCTCGGCGAGCGCCCGCAGCACATTGCGTCCGATGCGCCCAAAACCCGAGATCGCGACGTTAACGGTCATACTTCTAGTCTCCAGCGTAAATTGAAAGGGCGTTTGCAGGCGAGGCCAGCGAGCCGATGTGACCCCGGCGGACCAATAAAGG
>JBBRKD010000128.1:0-5813 GCA_038218255.1 Hyphomicrobiales bacterium
CGAAGCGATCCTGCTCGTCGTCGTCGTCGTGATCGTCTTCCTGCAGACGTGGCGGGCCGCCATCATCCCGATCCTCGCGATCCCCGTTTCCCTCATCGGCACCTTCCTCGTGATGGCAGCCGTTGGCGTGTCCTTCAACACGCTCTCCCTGTTTGGCCTGGTGCTTGCGATCGGCATCGTCGTCGACGACGCCATCGTGGTTGTTGAAAACGTCGAGCGCTATCTCGCGCAAGGCATGAGCCCGAAAGAAGCCGCCCACAAGACGATGGACGAAGTCGGCAGCGCGCTGATTGCGATCTCGCTCGTGCTGATCGGCGTCTTCCTACCGACCGCCTTCATCGTCGGCCTGCAGGGCGCGTTCTATAAACAGTTCGCCATCACGATCGCAGCCTCAACCGCGATCTCCTGCCTCGTCTCGCTAACGTTGTCGCCCGCAATGGCAGCCCTGCTGCTCCGGCCACATGAGGATCACAAGGCACCGACCGGTGTCCTCGGCACGCTGGCTGCGCCCCTGAACTGGTTCTTTGCAGCCTTCAACCGCGCCTTCGCGTGGCTATCATCCACCTACGGAGCGTTCACGAGCCGCATGGTCCGGATCGGCGGGCTCCTTCTCATCGTCTACGCAGGCCTGTTGTTTGTCACCTACGACCGCCTCGCCTCCACGCCGACCGGCCTCATCCCCCAACTCGACCGCGGCTATTTCATCACCGCGTTCTCGCTACCGCCCGGGTCGACTCTCGAACGCTCCGACAAGGTTGTGCGGGCAGCCAGCGAGATCATGCTGAAGCGCCCGGGCGTCAAGAGCGCGGTCGCCTTCGTCGGCTTCGATGGGGCAACCTTCACCAACGCACCCAATACCGGCGTGATCTTCGTGCGCCTCAAAGACTTCGATGAACGCGCCAAGGAAGGTCTGACGAAAGACGCCATCCTCGCCGACCTGCGCGGCCAGATGTTTGCCTTACGCGAGGCCTTCGCCTTCGTAATTGAACCCCCGTCTGTTCCCGGCATCGGAACCGGCGGCGGTCTCAAGGGCTATGTCCAGGATCGTGCCGGGCGCGGTCTGCCAGCCCTTGAAGGCGCAACCTGGGCCGTCGCCGGGTCGGCAGCCGCCGTCAAGGGAATCGTCCAGCCCTTCACGCTGTTCAACACCAAGACGCCCGAGATTTTTGCCGACATCGATCGCACGAAAGCCGAACAGCTTGGCGTCCCGATCAGCCGCGTGTTTGAGACGCTGTCGGTTTACATGGGCTCAGCTTTCGTCAACGATTTCAATATCCTCGGCCGCACCTACCGCGTCACCGCCCAAGCCGACAACCCCTTCCGCCTCACCCTGCGCGACGTCGCAAACCTCAAGACACGGTCTTCCGGCGGCGAAATGGTGCCGATCGGTTCGGTCGCAACCTTCCAAGACACAACGGGCGCCTACCGCGTGCCGCGTTACAATCTCTATCCCGCCGCCGAAGTGCAAATGGGCCTCGCGCGCGGCTATTCATCCGGCCAGGGGATAGCCGCCGTCGAACAGATCGCAGCAACCCGTCTACCGTCCGGTTTCGGCTTCGAATGGACCGAGATCGCGCTCCAGGAAAAGCTTGCAGGCAACACCGCAGCCTTAGCATTCGGGCTCGCCGTTGTGTTCGTGTTTCTCCTCCTCGCAGCGCTCTATGAAAGCTGGCTGTTGCCACTCGCGGTGATCATGATCGTGCCGATGTGTATTCTGGCGGCCATGATCGGGGTGAACCTGCGCGGCCTCGACCGCAACATCCTGGTCGAAGTCGGCCTCGTCGTGCTCGTGGGCTTAGCTGCCAAAAACGCCATTCTCATCGTTGAATTTGCAAAGCAAGCCGAAGACGAGGGCATGACGCGCTTTGAGGCAGCCGTTGCTGCAGCCAAGACCCGGTTGCGACCCATCCTCATGACGTCGCTCGCCTTCATTCTTGGCGTGGTCCCGCTCATGATCGCGCAGGGGGCCGGCGCCGAGATGCGCCAATCGCTCGGCACGGCGGTGTTTTCCGGCATGCTCGGGGTGACGTTGTTCGGCCTCATCTTCACGCCGGTGTTTTATGTGCTCGTGCGCGGCCTCTCGGCACGCCTGTCCAAGGCCCCAGCCGCAAGCGAGACCGTTGCGCTAGCCAAGGCCGCCGAATAGGGCGACACAAACGCACCATCCGATCCAAGCCATGGCTCGGGTTCGTAGAGCGTCTATCATATTCCCTGAGGAGTCCGACCCGCGCCATGTCGTCCAAACAGCCGGACAAAACATCCCTTCGCCCCGTGCCCGCGGCCGCCACCGTGACCGATAAGCCGAGCCGCGCCGAAGTCGAGGCTGCCGTCCGCACCATCATCAAATGGGCCGGCGACGACCCAGCGCGCGACGGCCTGCTCGAGACCCCAGCCCGCGTGACGCGCGCCTATGAGGAATACTTCAAGGGCTATAGCGAAGACCCAGAAGCCATCCTCCAGAAGACGTTTGAAGAGACCGACGGCTACGACAAAATGATCGTCCTGCGCGCGATCCGCTTCGAAAGCCACTGCGAACACCACATGGCGCCGATCATCGGGCGCGCCTGGATCGCCTACATCCCGCGTGGCCGGGTCGTTGGCATCTCGAAACTGGCCCGCGTCGTTGAAGTGTATGCCAAGCGCCTCCAGATCCAGGAGAAAATGACAGCGCAGATCGCCAACGCCATCGAGCGCGTGTTGAAGCCCGAAGGTGTCGCCGTCGTGCTCAAAGCCGAACACCACTGCATGACCACGCGCGGCGTCATGAAGCCCGGCACCGACCTCGTAACCAGCCACATGACCGGCGCGTTCCTCGACAATGCCATGACGCGCCAGGAATTCCTGTCGATGGTCCAGGACTAATCCATCACCACGCCAGCTGGATAAATGACATCCGTCAAATAGAGCCCGTCGGGCGGCGCGACGGTCCCGCACCGGGTCCGGTCGGCAGCCTCTAACGCCGCCCGCACGTCGGCCTTTGACCACTTGCCCTCGCCAGCCAACTTCAGCGTGCCGACCATCGAGCGCACCTGATTATGCAGGAACGACCGCGCCTCGACCCACACGTCAATATCGTTGCCAACCCGCACCACATCGAGGCGCTCCAGTGTCCGCATCGGCGAGGTGGCTTGGCACAGGCTTGCGCGAAACGTCGTGAAATCGTGATGGCCGAGCAGCCCGTGGGCGGCCTGGTGCATCGCGTCCGCATCGAGCGCGATCGGCACCCACCACACGCGGCGCTCCTCGAGCGCTGGCCGGGCCCGGCGGTTTAAAATGCGGTACCGATAGCGCCGCCGGATTGCCGTCCGCCGGGCATCAAACGTATCGGCGACAGCCCAGCAGTCGATGACGGCGGCAGGCTCTGGCTTTAGATGATAATTCAGCGCATCGCGGATTTTGCCAGGCTTCCAGGGTTTGCTCAAATCAAAGTGGGCGACCTGCCCCGTGGCGTGGACGCCCGCATCCGTGCGCCCCGCGCCGGTCACCCGCACGATTTCGCCCGAGAAGCGCGCAATGGCTTCCACGAGCGCGCCCTGTACCGAGCGGCCCAGCGCCTGCATCTGCCAGCCGACGAACGGCGTGCCGCAATATTCGATTCTGATCGCATAGCGCGGCATGGGGCTTTGAGCGTTCCTGGAGATAGCCCGAGTGACTACGCGCCCCGCGCCGTCAGCTCAAGGCCCCGTCCAGTTATAACCCTCACCGATGGCCGCGTCCGTGGCCGCCGGCGTGCGCCCTCCCGCCGTGACCGCCTGCGTGCATCGCGACATGCGGTGCCCCACCCATTTTGCCAAAGCCACCGTGGCGGACCGGGCCATGCCCAACGCGAGCGGCAGGCGCGTGCATTGCGGGCGCATGCAAATTGATCACGAGCTTGGTGCCATGCGGCGCTGCGCGCGGCCTCAGCACGCGGTTCTGGAACGACCCCATCCCGTTCACCGTCACGTGGCTATTGCGGCCATGCCCGCGCTGGCCATGGTGCATCCGGTTCTTGAAGCCAAACCCAAACAACGGGTTGTAGAGCCCAACGCCACCCCCGCCGCCATAAATGCGCGGCGACGGCGCGTCATCACTTGCAACCGACGCTGGCATCACCGAAGAGGTCTCGGGAATGGATGGATACGTGACCGGGCGCCAGACGCGCACGCCGCGCTCGATTTTGACCACCACGCTCGGCTGGGGCGGGGGCAATTCGACCCGGCCACTGCCGCCATCGGCCAGAGCCGGGAGCGCCATAAAACTTGCAATCACAGCGGCAACCGGGAGGAAACGCATGGGCTCAAACCCTCTCTGACCAAATCCTCTCCCGTTGTACTGCGCTGACACAACCCGCAGATTGCCTTTCTCCGTTGATCCTTAATTCAAGCGAGCCGCGTCCCGGCAGGTAGCGCAAACCCGCGCAAAAGCTCCTCGACCGGCTGTGGCTTTTTCCCTGCCCGCTGCACGTGCGTGAACCGCACAGCCCCCGTTCCGCACGCAACCGTCAACGCACCGTCGAGCACGGTACCAGGCGGGCCATGACCCTCGGCCTGCACGGATCGCAACGCCTTGATGCGTTCCAGCTTTCCGCCAACGCTCACCTCAAACCACGCGCCCGGAAACGGCGACAGCCCGCGAATGGCGTTGTGAACGTCGGCAGAGCCACGCGTGAAATCAATCCGCGCTTCGGCCTTGTCGATCTTGGCCGCATACGTGACGCCATGAGCGGGCTGGGGCACCGGGTTCAACCTGCCAGCTTCCAGGTCGGCCAGCGCCTGAACCATCAACCGCGCACCAGATATGCTCAGCGCATCGTGCAGTTCGCCAGCCGTCATGTCCGGCCCGATGGCCACCGGCGCACTCAAACACATGGGGCCGGTGTCGAGGCCAGCTTCCATGCGCATCACGATGGCAGCGGTTGCCGCATCGCCGGCCATGATCGCCCGCTGAATGGGGGCAGCACCCCGCCAACGGGGCAGCGCGGACGCATGCAGGTTGTAGCACCCATGCTGCGGGCAATCGAGAATGGCCTGGGGCAGCAGCAGCCCATAGGCGACGACGACGGCGGCGTCTGCGCCCAGCGCCGCAAAGGCTGCCAGCTCCGCCTCGGATTTCAAGCTCTTGGGCGTCGACACCGCGATCCCCAAGCTCTCCGCACACACCTGCACCGGGCTTTTCGTCTCGGCCATCCCCCGTCCAGCCGGGCGCGGCGGCTGGCTGTAGGCTGCAACCACCTGATGCCCGGCCGCCACAACGGCCTCGAGCGTCGGCACCGAAAACTGCGGCGTACCCATGAAAACAAGGCGGAGCGGCATAGCGCCCTTTCAGCTGATACGGGCCTGCTTCTTGAAGCGGCGGATGACCATGTCGCGCTTCAGCCGGGTCAGGAAATCAATGATCAACTTCCCGTCGAGATGGTCGATTTCGTGCTGGATCGCGGTTGCGAGTAAGCCAGACGCCTCGCGCTCGTGGCTTTTGCCGTCGAGATCGCGGTAGGCCACCGTGAGCACCGCCGGGCGCTCAATCTCAATCCTAACGTCCGGCAGCGACAGGCAGCCCTCCTCATACGTCCGCATCTCGGTCCCGAGCTTGACGATCTTGGGATTGATCATCACCAGCGGCTGCTTCGTCTCACCTTCGTCCTCGTCGGCGACATCGAGCACCAGCAAGCGCTTGGCCACGCCAACCTGGATCGCCGCCAACCCGATGCCGGGGGCGTCGTACATGGTGTCCAGCATATCGGCTGCGAGCTTGCGCAGGGTGGCATCCACGCCGTCGACCGGGGTCGAGACCTGGCGCAGGATGGGATCAGGCAACGTGACGATGGGCAGAAG
>JBBRKD010000129.1:0-5785 GCA_038218255.1 Hyphomicrobiales bacterium
CCAGAATTCGAGCATGCCGCGCGGGCAGTGGAACGCGCCTGGCACCTTCCCATCGCGCTCCTGTTCGCGAGGGTCGCGGATATCGACCAGCACCACGCCCGGGTCACGCTGAAGCGCGATGGCGTCTTCGGGCGAGAGTTCGATAATCGCAGCCTTGGCGGCAGCCACCATGTCCTTGGATGAGAGCGTGATCTGTTGCGGCAAGAGGGCCTCCTTTTCGTAAGCCGGAGTGGTATCATCTGGCGGCGTTGCGATCTAGCGGACCGACAGCTTGGCACGGCGGCTTGGCACGGCGGGCTTTGGCGACGGCCTGGCAAAGCGCGAGCCATACTTGCGCCCGCTTGCCAGGATCACGGTGGCAGATAACGACGCGACAAGGAACCAACGATGATACGCGCGATCGCACTGACTGTGACCCTGATCATCCATGCGACTGGTGGCGTGCTTGCTCAAGACAAAGCGGCCGACAAATCAGCGGGCCAGTGGTCATCATCGCGCCAGAAGGTCAGCCCGCCCATCATCCCCAATTTCAACCAACCCGATCTTTCGGCAGCCAACAGCGCCTACAAGATGGCGCCCGAAGATTTGGCGCTGGACTGTAGAAAGCTGACCGGCCGGATGGCGATCCGCATCCGGCAGGTCCGCGCATCGCAGACCGAGACCAAGACGTCGGGCCTTTCACGTGGCCTGCAGCAGGCCGCGACGCCCTTCATCGGCGGGACCACGCGGGGCATCAATCCAGAGGGCGACACCGCGCGCGATGTCGGTTTGCTCACTGCCTATAACGCCCGACTCGCGGAAAAAAACTGCCCCGTGTTCGATCTCGACGCGCAACTCAAACCTGGGGCGACCGAAGCGCCACGCCCGATCCCCAAGCCAAAAGCGGTGCCCGCCACCAGGTGACACTGCGGCACCCTTGCGCGTTAGCGCGCCGACTTGAAGCGCGCCTCGATATCGGCGGCGATTGCGGCGAGTGGCCCGCTCCAGGTGGCGGCTTTGGATCGCACGAGATTGGCCTGCGATCGCAAGATCACGCCATCGTCGAGAATACGCAGGCCGTTCGCGCGCAACGTCTCACCCGTCGACGTGATGTCCACGATCAGATCGGCAGTGCCTGAGGCTGGCGTGCCTTCGGTCGCGCCTAAGCTCTCGACGACGAGATAGTCGGTCACGCCGTGGGCTGCAAAATATCGCCGGGTCAGGTTCACGTACTTGGTCGCAACCCGCAGCCGTCGCCCGTGGCGGGCACGAAACGGTCCCGCAATCGTGTCGATGTCGGCCATGGTGCGCACGTCCAACCAGAAATTCGGGATCGCGACCACCACGTCGGCCTGACCAAAGCCCAGCGGTGAGACGAGCGTTACGCAGGCGTCGGCGTCTGTCATGGTTTCGCGAACGAGGTCTTCGCCCGTCACGCCGAAATGCACAGCCCCCGTGCGAAGCAACGTCGCAATCTCGGACGCTGAAATGAGGGCCACCTCGACGTCGGGCAGTTCGTCGAACCCGGCGCGATAGCCGCGCGCGTGCGCTGTCTTGCGCAAGGTCAGCCCGCGCGCAGCCAGCAGCTCCGTCGTCTGCTCCATCAAGCGGCCCTTAGAGGGAACCGCAAACACCAACTTGCCGTCTGCCATCAGCGTGCACCTTCGTTGGCGGTCAGCAGCCGTTCGGTGTGGATCGCAGCGCCGACGGCTGGCACATCACGCGGGGCACCCGCTAGGCGCAGCAGGCTGTCGTAGCGCCCACCGCCAGCAATCGGGCTTGTCGGCGGCAGTCCGGGTGCGCCGATCTCGAACACGAAGCCGGTGTAGTATTCAAGTTGCCGCCCAAAGTCGCCCGAGAAGGTCGCAGCCTGAAGGTCAAGCCCGCGCGCTTTGAACCTCGCTAGCCGCTCAGCAAACCGCGCAAGCGGTGCCTCAAGGTCGAGTTTTGCGCGCGCGGCGATCTTGGCAACGGATGCCACAGCCTCGCTGCTCGGCGCACGCAGCGCGACGTAGCTTTCGATCACGTCAGCCAACCGCGCTTCGAGGGGCCGCGCCTGCAAATCCTCCGTCATCGAAACGGCCTGCTGTGCAACTTCGCCCAGCGTCCGCGCGCCGAAGGTCTCGATCCCGGCCGCATCCAGATGCGCCGCTAGCACCGCTTCGGCGTCGGCTGGAGCAGCAACGAGAGCCGCTCGCAGCGAGGACGGCAACGCATGTGCTTGCGCACTGGGATCGCTTGCGAGCCGCTTTAGCTCGGCGCGAAAGGCAGCCGGTTGCCAGAAGCGGTCTTTTAACCGTTGCCGCCAGCGCGGCGGCAAATCGAGCGCGTCAAGAAGCGCTGCCACCAGTTCGAGATCGCCGAACTTCATCGTCAGCGTGCGCCGGTCGAGCCCCGCCGTATCGATGGCATCGACCATGACAGCAAGCGTCTCGGCTTCGGCACCCGCAGCATCGCCATCGCCAAACGATTCAACGCCGGCCTGGCGGAACTCGCGCGGATGCGCACGGCTGGCATCCGCAGCCTGATACCGAAACGCTGAGCCGTTGTAGCAATACCGCGCAGGCGCTTGGCCCTGAGGCGCACGCTCCAGATGCAGACGGCACGTCGGCACCGTAAGGTCGGGCCTCAGGCACAACTCGGTGCCCTCGGGGTCGGTGAAGACATAGGTCCGCGCCCGCAGCGCTTCGCCAACGCAATCGAGAAACACACCAGCCGGTTGAATGACGGTTGGTGCGACCGCCTCAAAGCCAGCGCGCGTGAACACACCCATGAGGCGCTGCGCCTGCGCTTCCAGCGCCTCAAAGGCGCGCGTGGTTTCCGCTGGCATGGTCTTACTCGTACTGCGCGAGAATTTTGCGGACTTCCGCCACGAGATCAGCTTCTGCCACAGTAATCTGGGCTGGGCGCGCGGCCTTCCAGTCCTTGTTGTCCTTAATGGCAGCGGCAGCCTTTTCGCCCGCGATCAAATCCTTCAGAACGACTTCGCCCTTTTCGCGCTCATTCGATCCTTGAATGACCGCGACGGCAGATCCGCGCTTATCGGCGTATTTCATCTGCGGCTTCATACCGGCCGTGCCAAGGTACATTTCCGCCCGAATGCCAGCCGTGCGGAGTGTCTGCGCCATCGCCTGATAACGCGGCAGCTGATCTTTATCCATCACCAGCACCACAACGGGTCCGAGCGCTGGCTTTGCAGTCTCTTTATTCAACAACGAGAGCGCCGCCGCCAAGCGTGACGCCCCAATCGAGAAGCCGGTGGCTGGCACTTTGGCACCCGTGAAGCGCGCGACGAGATCGTCATAGCGTCCCCCGCCACCAACGGACCCAAAGCGCACGGGGTTGCCTGCGTCGTCCTTCACCTCGAATGTCAACTCAGCCTCAAACACTGGGCCGGTGTAGTATTCAAGCCCGCGCACGACGGTCGGGTCGATCGCGATCTGGTCCTGGCCATATCCCGCCGCATCGAGCAGCGCACCCATGGCCGAAAGTTCGGCCATTCCCACTGTCCCGGTCTCGCTTATGCCCAAGGCGCTCGTCATTGCGGAAAGCGTATTGGCACGCGTCTCACATTTCGAGCGTAGATAATCGAGAACGGCATTGACCTGAGCCGTCGGCAATCCGGCTCCTTTCGTAAAGGCACCAGACTCGTCCCTCCGACCGCTGCCCAACAACAACGCGACCCCTTCAAGTCCGAGCCGATCGACTTTGTCGATAGCCCGAAGCACCGTCAGCCGCGTCTCGTTTCCCATCGGACCAGCCAGATCGATACCGGCTGTTTCCATCAAGCCATCAAGCACCTTTCGGCTGTTAACCCGCACCACATAGTCGCCGCGCTTGATCCCGAGCGCCTCCAGCGTATCGGCCGCCAGCATGCACATCTCGGCATCGGCTGCGATATTGTCGGTGCCGACCGTATCGGCGTCGAACTGGATAAACTGGCGATAGCGCCCCGGTCCCGGCTTTTCGTTGCGATAAACCGACCCCGTAGCATAGCGCCGGTAGGGCTTGGGCAGCCGGTCGAAATTCTGCGCGACATAGCGGGCCAGAGGCGCGGTCAGATCGTACCGCAGGCTCATCCAGGCGTCGTCTTCGTCGGTGAGCGAAAACACCCCCGCATTCGGACGCTCCTGATCGGGGAGGAACTTGCCGAGCGCATCGGTGTATTCAAACACGGGCGTTTCAAGCGGCTCGAACCCATAGCGCTCATACACGGTGCGAATGGTTGCAATCATCGCGTCGAGCTGGCGCAGTTCGGCAGCCTCGATGTCGCGAAACCCGCGCACGAGGCGTGCCTGCGGGCGGTCAGCGCTAGGCTGAGTGCCTGGTTCAGTGCCAGCCGTCTCGTTCGTCTTCGTCGGTTTCGCCATAGCCCATTCGCCGCGCGCCGTTATCCGCCGCCCGTTCCACTGCGTTCGTGTTGAACGCGGCTTATACTGGAACCGGTGCCGTGGGCAAAGGCCGTCGCCGCCTAGCGCTTGATCCGCGCCTTGATGGCCTTGACCGCGCCGAGAATGCGTTGGTTGCGGCGCAGCGCTGCCTTGGTCCGCAACGCCGTCGCATACGGCCAGCCCCGCACCGTCAGCGGCACGATGAGATCGACGAGGGCCACGGGCTCAGCGCCAAAGCCACGTTTGAACGCATAGTCACCAACGCCCATATCGAACGTCTTCACACCGCACGCGCAGAAATATCGCATCGCCTCGACGACGATCAGCCGCCCGGGCGAAACGTGCTTCCAGGCTTCGCCCCCGTTCGCGATCCTGAGCAATGTGAATGTCGTCCCCTGCACGATGCCAAGCAGCACCGCGATGATGTCACCGTTCACGCGCAACGTGAAAATCCGCGCGATCCCGTTGGGATCCAGCAACGCCGCCCGGTAGAAAGCAGCAAATTGCGGTGCGGCCAGCCCATACGTTTCCGCGCTGTCTTCGTGCCGCGCCGCCTGCTGGCGTTCGAGCGCGTCGAACGCCGTGGCGATCTCGTCCGGTGTCTCGGCCAGCGCGAACGACGGCGTGCCAGCGTTCGCCATGACACGCGTGCAGCGCTCGATTTCCTTGCGGTATTTCTTGCCCCGCGAGCGGATATAGTCATCGACCCCATCGACGATGGTTAGGCTGTTGCCCTGCATCCGCGACGGCCGCGCCTTGGGATGCGCGCTCAGCGGATTGCGCGATGACACGAGCAGCCGCTCGAACCTCACGACATCGATGCCGGACGCAGCGTGCCTCAGCGCTCCCACCAGTTCAGCGGGCGCAAGATCGCCACCACCCAACGGCGCATTGTAATCGCACACGCCAAAATCGGAGAGCCACCCCACTGTCATGCCACGATCCCGCCGCACATCGAGCGAAACGAGCGCCACGTCGTCGCCCGTCCGGCGATCACGCACGCGAAGCACCACCACGTCAGACGCAACGGCAGGGGCTAAATGTTCCAGGATGCCCGCTTGCCAAGCTGGTGCCTGGAAGCCTGAGAGAGCCGCATCTGGCCCAAGCCGCTCGGCCGCGCGCATAAACTCGGTCGGGCTCATGCGCTCGATCACCAGCCGCCCGGCCGGTTCAGATCGCTGGCCCACGATACGTTTCCGCGGGGCGTCAACATCACGCGCGATGAGGGCCATCCCGCTTACTCAGCAGCCATCGGCAGCACGGGCTTGGCGTTCAACTCGATGATGTGACCGGGGCGCGCTTTGTCGAGCTTGAACTCGATCGGGCGCTTGGCCTTGCGCATCTGGCGCAGCAGGCCAGACCGCCGAACGCCAGCCTGCAACGCGGCTTTGGCCCAGAAGCCAGGACCCGCGATC
>JBBRKD010000130.1:0-5781 GCA_038218255.1 Hyphomicrobiales bacterium
TCTATGGGCACCATGAGCGTATGGCACTGGCTGATCTTGCTTGTCGTAGCCCTGCTGATGTTTGGCGGGTCAGGCAAGATTTCATCGATCATGGGCGACGTGGCCAAGGGCATCAAGAGCTTCAAAAAGGGGCTTTCGGACGACGACGACGACGCCAAAAAGGTCGAGGCAGCCAAGAAGACACTCGAAGCCTCAAGCAAGCCCGGCGAGACCACCAAGGTCGGGTAGACATCCCCGGATGCGCGCGACCCTGATCCTTTTCCTCCGACCTATCGGGTAAGACGACCGCGCCATGTTCGACCTCACGTCCAGCAAACTGCTGATCCTGTTCGTCGTCGCGCTTGTCGTTGTCGGCCCCAAGGACTTGCCGGTCCTCCTGCGAACCGTAGGTAAGTACCTTGGGATGATTCGCCGTCAAGCCGCTGAGTTTCGCAGCCAGTTCGACGAAGCGATGCGCGACCAGGAACTTTCCACTCTGAAGGCCGAGATGGATGCCATGAAACGTGACGTTACCGAAACGGTCCACGGGACGCGCGACGCGATGCAGGCCGATCTTGCCGCCACAACGCGCGAGATCGATCTGCATATGTCGGCGTCTGAGACGTCAACCCCGTCAACGTCAACCCCGTCGGCACCAGACAACGCCACACCCGGTCACACCGCCGACGCCCAGCAGAACACCATCCACGCGAGCGCGCCCCACATCAACGGCAGCTTGCCCCCAACGGCTATTGCCGAACCGGCGCTGGCCCCCAAGGCTGGAGTTTGATCGCCGTGCAGGACACGATCGCTGGCCAAAAACCCGACGGCCATGACGACATCGAGGCGTCCAAAGCCCCGCTAATGGAGCATCTCGTTGAGCTACGCCAGCGGCTGATCTACTCGCTGATGGCCACGGGTGCGGCCTTCCTGCTTTGCTTTTACTTTGCGTCCGAAATTTACAACATCCTGGTCTGGCCCTATCAGTGGGCGCGCGGTGGTACTGAAAAGATCGAGATGATCTACACCGCGCCGCAGGAATTCCTGTTCACCAAAATGCGGCTCGCCCTCTTCGGCGCGTTCTGTCTCGCGTTTCCGATGATCGCGACACAGCTCTACAAGTTCGTCGCCCCCGGTCTCTACAAACACGAGCGCCACGCCTTCGTCCCGTATCTGATCGCGACGCCGGTGCTCTTCTCGCTCGGCGCGGCGATCGTGTATTTTATCGTCATGCCGATGGCGATGAAGTTCTTCATCGCCATGGAGCAAACCGGCGGCGGGGTGGAGATCAAACTTCAGGCCCGGGTATCGGAATACCTCTCACTCATTATGAGCCTGATTATCGGCTTCGGCATCTGTTTCCAATTGCCCGTCGTCCTCACGTTGCTCGCCCGCGCAGGAATCGTCACCGCGCAATCCCTGCGCGACTTCCGTCGCTTTGCGATTGTCGGCATCACGGCCGTCGCAGCCGTCCTCTCCCCGCCCGATCCCTTCAGTATGATCGCCATGGCGCTGCCGACGATCCTTCTCTACGAGGGCTCGATCTGGGCGGTGGAGCGGGTGCAGGCCCGCCAGAAAGCCAAAGCGGCCGCCGACGCCGCAGCCAATGAGTAACCCAACCCGCGTTGGACGTTTCGCTGCATTTCCATACTGGCTCACAGCCCTGCCATGAAGCCCGCACTACCACCTGTCGCCGTCTCACGCTAAGCACGGATGCGAGTCTTCTCGTCCCGCACCGCCTGCTGTCCTCCAAACTGTCCCTCCCGGAGCCTTGCCCATGCTGCCGATGCCGCGCGCCGATCTCAAGCCCAACACCGCAGACTTCGAGCGCCTGCCATTGGTCAAACCCACGGGCTTTCGCGAATACGACGCGCGCTGGCTGTTTCCCCAAGAGATCAATCTTATGGGTCTCAACTGCATTGGCCTTGGCATGGCAGCGCTGTTCGACGAGCGCAGCGTTCCAAAGCGCATCGTCGTCGGCCATGATTTCCGCTGGTATTCAGCCTCGGTCAAACAGGCGCTCGTGAACGGGCTGATCATGGGCGGTTTTGAGGTCCACGACATCGGCCTCGCGCTGTCGCCGATGGCCTACTACGCCCAATTCGCACTCGATGTACCCGGCGTCGCCATGGTCACGGCGAGCCACACCGACAACGGCTGGACCGGCATCAAGATGGGCATGAACCGCCCCCTCACCTTCGGCCCCGACGAGATGACCCGCCTGAAAGAAATCGTGCTGTCGGGCGCGTTCAAAACCAAGCCCGGCGTCGGCAGCTACACGTTCGTCCAAAACTTCGCCGACCGCTACATCGCCTCCCTGACCGACCGCCCCAAGCTCAAGCGCAAACTGAAAGTCGTCTGCGCGTGCGGCAATGGCACGGCCGGCGCATTCGCACCGCAGGTATTGGCCGCCCTTGGCGCCGAGGTCATCCCCTTGGACGTTGAACTCGACCACTCGTTCCCGCGCTACAATCCCAATCCAGAAGACATGAAGATGCTGCATGCGATCAGCGAAGCCGTAACGAAGCACAAGGCCGACGTGGGCCTGGGCTTTGACGGCGACGGCGACCGCTGCGGTGTCGTCGACAACGAAGGCCATGAGATCTTTGCCGACAAGGTTGGCGTGATGCTCGCCCGCGATATTTCAGCGATCCACAAAAACGCGAAATTCGTCGCCGACGTCAAATCCACCGGCCTTTTCATGACCGACCCCGTGCTGAAAGCGCAGGGTGCCACCACCGTGTACTGGAAGACCGGCCATTCCTACATGAAGCGCCACACCCACGAGATCAAAGCGCTCGTCGGCTTTGAAAAGTCGGGCCACTTCTTCTTCCAGCCCCCCCTCGGGCGCGGCTACGACGACGGCCTCGTTGCTGGTATCGCCGTCCTCGATATGCTCGATCGCGCCCCCTCAAAATCGCTCGCCGACCTTAAGAATGCGCTGCCGAAAACGTGGGGCTCCCCGACCATGAGCCCGCACTGCGCCGACGAAGCCAAATACGGGATCGTGGACCAGGTGATCGCGCATTACACGGCCATTCACAAAAACGGTGGCTCGATCGCTGGCCAAAAAGTTGTCGACCTCATCACCGTGAACGGCATCCGCGTCGTGCTCGCCGACGGCACCTGGGGCCTCGTACGCGCGTCGTCGAACAAGCCCGAACTCGTCGTCGTGGTGGAAAGCCCCGTCAGCGAAGCGAACATGCGCGCAATCTTTGCCGACCTCGACGCGACGCTCGCAAAACACCCAGAAGTCGGCGCTTATAATCAGAAGATTTAGGCCGCACGCGCGGTCTGTTGCCCGTTCTCGCTCGCTTCAAAACTGCGCGGAGAACTACAACACACTGGTCTGCATGAAACATGTCAGACGATCAGCAACTTGATCCGTTGACAAACATGAGGCTAAGTACCGGCAGAGGACCCTCTACGGCTGCTGTCGAAGACGGGACCGACCACAACAGGAGACTTTCGATGACGCTGAGAAAACGCTGGTTCGCTTCCGCTCTCGCACTGGTGTCCGCCGTCGCAGTGGGCATGACCCCCGCGTCCGCGCTCGGCCTCAAAGACTGCAGCGACGCCTACAGCGCCGCGAAAACCGCAGGCAAAATCGGCACCAAGACGTTTGCCGAATACCAAAAGAGCGAGTGCGGCCCCGATGCCAAGCCGGTGGCAGCTCCTGCCGCAACCGCAACGCCGTCGTCCCCGGCAGCGACCCCGAAAGCAACCCCGGCACCAACCGCGACAGCGCCCGCCGCAACCGAACCCGCCGCAAAGACAAGGAAACCACGAGCCAAGGCTGCAGCGGCTACACCCGCAGTACCGTCTGCTGCCCCCGCTGCCAGCCCCGTTTTCCCGACGGCGCTCAGCGCGTCGTCCAAAGGCAAAAAACCCTCAAAAGCCCGATTGGCAACCTGTGTCGAACAATACCGCGCGAACAAAGTCACCAACGCGAACGGCGGCCGGAAATGGATCCAGAAGGGCGGCGGTTACTGGAGCGAATGCAACAAAAAGCTCAAAGAAATCAAAGCCGTGTGAGTTGACTGTCGGTCCAAAAAAACGTCGGTCCGAAAAAACAAGGGTCGCCCCGATAGGCGGCCCTTTTTGCTGCCGCCGAAATCATGTCTTAGGCAACGCGGCTCACGCGTTCTGACCCGTCTACGATGCGTAAAGCCTGCTCCAACACCTCGATGCCGACCTGCGCGCCGACCGCATTCTCGCTCAGATGTCGCCGGAACGCGCGCGCACGCGGCGCACCATGATACAGCCCGAGAATGTGCCTCGTAATGTTATTGAGCCGCCCGCCGCGTGCGAGATGATCCTCAACGTAAGGAACCAGCGCGCCGAGTGCCTGTTCCCGCGTCACGGGCGGTGAGTTCAAACCAAAGATCGCCTGATCGACTTCGGCCAGCAGATACGGCGTCTGATAGGCCGCGCGTCCCAGCATCACCCCGTCGACGTGCGCTAGGTGCGCCCGCGCTTCCGACAGCGTTTCGATGCCGCCGTTGAGAACAATCGTGAGATCGGGCCGCGCGGTTTTTAGGCGGTAAACCCGCGCGTAATCGAGCGGCGGCACCTTGCGGTTTTCTTTCGGGCTCAAACCCGACAGCCACGCCTTGCGCGCATGAACGACGAAAATGCGACACCCGGCATCTGCGACCGTCTCAACGAACCGCTGGAAATCCGCCTCACTGTCCTGGTCGTCGATCCCGATCCGGCATTTCACGGTCACCGGGATCGCAACCGCCCGTTGCATGGCCGCAACGCACTCAGCCACAACGTCGGGTTCGGCCATGAGGCACGCCCCGAACCGCCCGCTTTGAACGCGGTCCGATGGGCAGCCGACGTTCAGATTGATCTCGTCATACCCAAAAGCTGCCCCGATCGCTGCAGCATCCGCAAGCTTGGCCGGATCCGATCCGCCCAGTTGCAACGCCACCGGGTGCTCGGCGTCTGAAAACGCGAGCAACAGATCGCGCTTTCCTCGCAGCACCGCGTCGGCCGTCACCATCTCGGTGTACAGCCGCGCGCGCCGCGTGAGTTGGCGATGAAAGAACCGGCAATGCCGATCTGTCCAGTCCATCATAGGTGCGACGCAGAAGGTGTGGCCGTGTTCAGACACGCAAGGTCCTGCTCAAGATAACCCGCCAGCGTTGCGCCGTGGTGCTGAACACGAGCGCAGCGAAAGCAAAAAGCTGACGTGTAAACTTTTTCCCAGGCCCGTGCATGAAAACACTCACACGTTCGCTAACTCAACGCGCAGCTTCCCACCCCGTGTCCATCGCGACCGACTTGATGAGGGCAAAAACCGTCGTACCAACCGTGATCCCCAACGTGTCGAGCGAATAGCGGGTTAGGCGCGCGAGAAGAACATCGCCGCCACAGTCGAGCCGAACTTGCACACCCGCGCCGTCTGCCGCCCCAACTTCGACAATTCGGCCCTCAAACACGTTCAAAGCACTAACGCCCGTCGGCGCAAGGGTCGAAAGCATGACGTCGCTCGCCCTAACTCTGAGCCGCACGCGCTCCCCAACCGAAAGGCCAACACGCTCAAAGCGCCACGTCCCGGCAATCGACGCCAACACTCTCAACCCGTACCTGTCGTCATGCTCGACAACCGTAGCCTCAATGAGCGCACCCGTATCGCGGGCTCCGATGATGGCTGACAGATCCATCCGCTGAAACACCTCAGCGACTGGCCCCGCCGCAGCAACCCGCCCGGCTTCGAGCACGACGAGCGAAGTCGCCAGCCGCGTCACTTCCTCAAGCGCATGGCTGACGTAAACCATCGGGATTGCTCGCGCG
>JBBRKD010000131.1:0-5753 GCA_038218255.1 Hyphomicrobiales bacterium
AACCCTCATGACCCTGACAGCCGCCGCACTCCCTGCGATCTCGAGCCAAGCCGAGGCTCGCCAAGCCCAAACCTATACCGCCAGCGCCGATAAGATCGCGCTCGAGGGCTATGACCCGGTCGCCTATTTCACCGATGGAAAGCCGACGCTTGGATCGGCTGCCATCACGGCACAGCATAACGGGGCAATCTGGCGGTTTGCGTCAGCCGAGCATCGCGATGCGTTCGCGGCCAACCCGGCCAAGTATGCGCCGCAGTTCGGTGGCTATTGCGCCTGGGCGGTCAGCCAAGGCTATACCGCATCAGGAGATCCGCTGGTTTGGAAGGTCGTCGGCGACAAATTGTTTGTGAACTACAGTCGCGATGTCGCTGTGACGTGGTCAAAAGACATCCCCGGCAACGTCAAGAAGGCCAACGGCAATTGGCCGACGGTGCTCGACAAGGAATAGCAGGAGCGGCGGGTCGTGATATGACGAGTGAATGATCACATCTGCTTCGCCCGTCATGACAACTGCGGCCGCGCCTGCCGATCCAGGCTTTGGCATCTACGTGCATTGGCCGTTCTGCGCCGCCAAATGCCCCTATTGCGATTTCAACAGCCATGTCCGGTTTGGCGGCGTCGATGAGGCACGTTTCCTTAGCGCGTTCTTGCGCGAGATTGACACCGCCGCTGGTGACACCGGCCCCCGCGAGGTCGCCAGCATCTTTTTTGGCGGTGGTACGCCGTCGCTGATGGCGCCTTCAACCGTTGCGCGGATCATCGATCATATCGGCACGCGGTACAGGCTGGGGCGTGACGCCGAAATCACACTCGAAGCCAACCCCTCAAGCGTGGAAGCTGGACGTTTTCGCGGCTACCGGGACGCTGGCGTCAACCGCGTGTCGCTCGGCATTCAATCGCTGCGCGACGACGAGTTGAAAAAGCTCGGTCGCATCCATTCGGCAGCGGAGGCCAAAATCGCGATCGGGATCGCGGCGCAAACATTCGACCGGACGTCGTTTGATCTCATCTATGCGCGCCCTGGCCAGACCGTTGCCGACTGGCGCGCGGAACTTTCGCAGGCGCTGGAACTGGCAGGCTCGCACCTGTCGCTCTATCAGCTCACCATCGAACCCGAGACGCCATTTGCGACGCTGCATGCGGCAGGCAAGCTGGTGATCCCCGACCCCGATCAGGCGCTCGCGCTCTATGACGTGACGCAAGAGATGACAGCGCGCCATGGCCTCCCGCAGTATGAAATTTCAAACCATGCCCGACCGGGCGATGAGAGCCGACACAACCTAATTTATTGGCGGTACGGGGAGTATGCGGGCATTGGACCCGGGGCTCATGGGCGCATTCGGGCTAGTGGGGAGCGCGTTGCGACTGTCACCGAGCGCAATCCGGAAGCGTGGCTCGCGAAGGTCGAGGCGCACGGTCATGGCACGACAGAACGCACGGCGATCACGCCGACCGAAGCTGCCGATGAAATGCTGCTGATGGGTTTGCGATTGCTCGAGGGGCTCGATCTTGCGCGCTTGGAACGCATGACCGGACAGACGCCGAGCCAGGCCTCGCTGATGGAGCTGATGGACCTCGGCATGCTCGAACCCGTCGGCAACAGCCGCATTCGCGCAACCGGCCAAGGCCGCTTCGTTCTAAATGCACTGGTGGCGAAGCTGAGCCAGGGGTTTGAAGCGGCCTGCGCCTGAATGACGTTGTCATTGGGAGATAGCTCGTCGCCAGCTGGATTTAAGGCTGAGCTACGACCTGAGATCGAAGTCGGTGTGAGGGGAAATAGGCTCCACACGGTCTGGCATTCCTGCAGACTTATCCCCGGGGGCAAAATCGCGCGTAGGGTTGGGTTACCTTTTTCCCATGGGGGACCGGTTCGCGAGCTGGGTTTGTCGGGGGAAAAAGGGTTCTAACGCGGTGTTCGGGAACCCATCAGCTGGCCCGGATCGTGTGCAGGTTTCCTGTTTAGGGAACACGTCCGGCGCGGATCAACCGGACGGCATGCGGTCGCTTCGTTAGATCGCGGGTGGGGTGTTGCTGGATGATCTGCGAGGATTGTTCGGCACCGGCCCGGATCCCCGAATTTTTGAAATGGTGAGGCCGGTCGATGCAACGCATCGCTCCGCGATGACCTGGGTAAGACGTGCTTTCAACCTAGCTACGGACTCCACCCGCATCCCCCGTTTTATCGCTCCGAGCTGGAAAGCTGCGGGGGTTGTGGCGCGTGTTGAGCGTATGTGAGGGACTTCTCGTCCCTCACGCTCCCTCGCCAGGGTCTGCGACCCTGAACCCGCGCTTTTAAGTGCGATTATCTCGACCCGACGCGGATGCGTCAGGGAGCAAGGCGACCCGGCGGTGGTGCGCCGCCCTCGCGGAGGCGCCTGAGCGGAGCGAAGGACAGCGCCGTGAGCGCAAGAAAGAGAGTCAGGGAGCAAGGCGACCCGGCGGTGGTCCGCCGCCCCGCCGGAGCGCCACGGCGCGTGAGGCAACAATGTGCGACCCGCGCATGGTTGCGCGCCCCGCCGGAGCGCCACGGCGCGTGAGGCAACAATGCGCGACCCGCGCACGGTTGCGCGCCCCGCCGGAGCGCCACGGCGCGTGAGGCCAAGAAGAGCCAGCGTGAGGCCAAAACAACCCAGACTAAGGTTCCAGCTCGGTGTCCCAGTAGAGGTAGTCGAGCCAGCTGTCGTGGAGGTAGTTCGGCGGGAACAGCCGACCGTTGCGGTGCAGTTCAAACACCGTCGGGCGGTAGGGCTCCTGCATCGGGATCATGCCGCACACGTTGGGCATGGCCCCGCCCTTGGCGAGATTGCACGGGGCGCAGGCTGTCACGACGTTGTCCCAGCGGGTCATGCCGCCCCGCGAGCGCGGGATGAGATGGTCGAAGGTGAGATCGTCACGGCAGCCGCAATACTGGCAGCTGAACTTGTCGCGCAGGAACACGTTGAACCGCGTGAAAGCTGGGTAGAGCGCTGGCTTGACATACGTTTTGAGAGAAACAACGCTCGGCAGCCGCATCTCGAAGTTCACACTGCGGACGTAAGTGTCGTACTCCGACACGATGTTCACGCGGTCCAAAAACACAGCCTTCACCGTGTCCTGCCAGCTCCAGAGCGACAACGGATAGTAGCTCAGTGGCCGGAAGTCGGCGTTCAAGACCAGTGCCGGACTGCTCTCCGGCGTTGCAGCGTGCGCATTCAAGGTGTGATGTCCTTAAGCTGCCCCGTGACCGTATCGTGCCCTCTGGCGTGTGCCTTTCGCAGAACGCCGTCTGTTCCCCATAGCGCCGCAGATACTAACCCTCCATGTCAGCTCTGTGAAGCCATCGTGCAAGTCCCCCGTATAAGTCGCTGGGACGCGGTGGATAATAGGTCTGGCTCGCTCAATCGGATCAGCCGCAGGCTTTGCGCTGCCCATAGTACGACCACACGAGCCGCGCAGCGACACCCCGGTTGGAGCGCCAGCGCTCGGCGATGGCAGCCAATTCGGCTGCCGTTGGCCGCTGAGGCAGGTTCATGAGCCACTGCACGCCGATCTGAAGGGCCAGATCGCCAGACGCGAACGCGTCGCGGTCGCCCCGGCAGAACATGAGATAAATGTTCACGGTCCATGGACCAATCCCCGGCACATCCAGCAGCTGCGACTGGACCACATCCTGCGATGCGGTGGCCAAGGCATCGAGATCAAGGCGGCCGTCCAGGATGGCTGCGGCCAACGCTCGCAAGGTTGCGATCTTCCCGCGCGACAGCCCTGCTGCGCGCAACCTCTCGTCGCCTGTGGCTGCAAGCGTGTAAGCGTCGAGGGGCACGATGGCTGCCAAAACCCGGCCGTAGATGGCAGCAGCCGACGCGACCGACAACTGCTGGCCGACGATGATCCGCACCAACCCTTCAAGGCCTGGATGCCAGCGCCTGAGCGGAGGTGCGCCCACTCGGGCATAGGCTGCCGCCATCGCAGGACAGGCTTTGACCAAGGCGCGCACGCCAGCTGATACATCGGCGTCGGTCGCGATCACGGGGGCACGCCAAAAGTCTGACCTGGCACGCGTCGGGGACATGAAACCTCTCTTCTGCCGCGCCGTAGCTATGGTAGATCACTACTGAAACCCGTTGTTGCATCAAGACTGTAGGATGACCTGTGCGTCAAAGCGAAAACCAACTGGCGGCCGTCATGTCCCTCGTGGTGTCGGCAATCCTGCTCGGACACGCGTCGCTTCCGGCTGCGGCCCGAGACCTCTCCGACTGGGCGACGATCCACAACAAGCGCTTCGGCTTCTCGATCGCCTACCCGTCAAACATTCTGTTTCCGATCGATACCCCATCGGGCATGAGCGATGGCCGCGTGCTGCAATCGAGCGACGGCAAGGCGAAGCTGCTGGTCGCAACCTTCGAGAATGCCGAAAAGCTCAGCCTGGATGGGTATCGCGACTTTCTGCTCGCCGACATCTACGCCAATGCGCGGATCGACTATGCCCCGCAGAAGGCGCGTTGGTTCGTGCTTTCGGGCGAGCGCGACGCGGACACGTTCTACGAGCGGGTGACGTTTTCCTGCGGCGGTCGCCTGATCAACAGCTGGGCGATGCTCTACCCAACGGCTCAGAAAAAGCTGTACAACCGGGTCGTGGAGGCCGTCGCCAAGACGTACACGGCTGGCGCTGGTGCCGACGGCAACTGTGGCGAAGACGGTGGGTCTGACGCGGCCGTGGACGCTGTCGACGATCCCGCCGTTGCCGGTGCCAAGCGCCGATAGCCTCTAGCTGAGACTAACCGAGACCCCACGTGAGCCCTCACTTGGCCGACACGCACTTGGCCGACACGCAGCGTCCGGCCTTCCGCTTTGCCCCAAGCCCCAATGGCCCGCTTCATCTTGGCCATGCCCTGTCGGCGTTGATCGGCTTTGAGCGCGCGCAGGCGGTGGGTGGCCGCTTTCTCGTCCGCATCGAAGATATTGATGCCGGGCGGACGCGGGACGACCACGTCGACGCGATCTTGCGTGACCTCGCCTGGCTCGGCATGGCTTGGGAGGAGCCGGTGCTGCGCCAATCCACGCGTTTTCACGCCTACGACGCGGCGGCCCGTCGCCTCCTGGACGACGACCTGCTCTATCCGTGCTTTGCCAACCGATCTCAGATCAATGCGGTCATCGCCAATTGCCCCAACCCCCGCGACCCGGACGGCGCGCCGATGTTTCCAGCGGTTCTGCGCCGCCTGTCGCGTGCGGACGCTGCTGACCGGGTTGCTCGCGGTGAACCGCATGCGCTACGTCTCGATATGCCGCGTGCGGTGGCGACCGTGCGGGAGACGTTGAACGGTGCGCCTCTCACCTTCACCGAGATTTCCAACGAGGGGGCATCACAGAGCCAGACTGCACGCCCCGAGCGGTGGGGCGATGTCGTGATTGTGCGCAAAGAGACGCCCGCGAGCTATCATCTGGCTGTGGTGGTTGACGACGCCTTCCAGGGCATCACACATGTGACGCGCGGGCAGGACCTGTTTGCCGCGACCGACATTCACCGCCTGTTGCAGGTGCTTCTCGGCCTTCCTGAGCCGGTTTATCATCACCATCGGCTGATTGTGGGCCCTGACGGCCAGAAGCTGTCGAAGAGTGCGGGCGCTGGCGGATTGGCGGACTTGCAAGCCGCTGGCCTGACGCCTGCGGGTATCCGCGCGCGAATTGCGCTGTGAGCGCCTCCGAAAGGTAAAATTATTTCCCGTTTCATTTGAGCATGTTACTGTCAGCCATTCGACTGGCGGTTGAAT
>JBBRKD010000132.1:0-5748 GCA_038218255.1 Hyphomicrobiales bacterium
AGACACTGTCTTGAGCCGCGTGGTCGAGACCTTGAAACTTATCGATGACCCTGAGTTCGCGCCACCACCAGGCCAGGGCCTCGGCGCGCGCCTCAAAGCCATGATCGGCATAACGGCGCAGGCGCCAGAGCCGAAGTCGCAAGCGATCACAAGCCTCGCCCAGCGCATCGCCGTGAAGCGGGCACAGAAAACGTACGTCGTGGAAATCGAAGCGAGTTCCTCATCGCCGGTCAAGGCCGCCCGCATCGCGCAGAGCATTGTGGATGCGTATCTCGCCGATCAGACCAGCGCCAAGTCCGATGAAGCCCAACGTGCCAACACGTTGATCGACGGACGGCTCGGCGAACTGCGCGAACAAGTTCGTGTCGCTGAAACGCGCGTCGATGCGTTCCGAAAGGCCAACCGCATTCTCACGTCCGAAGGCGGCACGGTCGGTGAACAGCAACTGACGAAGCTCAACAGCGATCTGGTCGGTGCGCGGGCTGCCGTTGCCGAAGCCAAAGCTCGCCTCGACGAGGTCGTGTCGGCCGCTCGAAGCGGCAATCCCGAAGCCATTTCTGATCCAGCCAAGACTGGCCTCGTTCAGCGTTTGCGTGAGCAGCTGGCGCAGGTCTCGCGCCGCGAAGCCTCGCTAGCCTCCCAGCTTTTGCCCAAGCATCCCGTGCTGATCGATATCCGGTCGCAGACGACCGAGCTCAAGGCTCAAATTTCAGCCGAACTCAAGCGGCTCGCGGCGGGTGCGCAAGGCGATGTCAAGATCGCCGAGAACCGCGAACGAGAGCAATCACGTGCGCTTGACGTCGCGAAGCTCGAAGTCGGACGCACGAATACGGCTTCGATCAAGCAACGCGAACTTGAAGGCGAAGTGACGGCCAGCCGGGAACTGCTGCGCGTGTTCCTCGCCCGTTCGAAAGAGACCGAGGAACAACAAAAGATCTCGACACCCGACGCTCGCATGATCTCGCCACCGTCCGTGCCGACGCGGGCGAGCAAGCCCGTTCCGGCCCTCATCTTGGCACTTGGATTGCTCGGTGGATTGGCCGGGGGCATCGCGCGTGCCCTCGTTCTCGATCTCGCAAACGGCCGCGCGCCCACACCCGTCGATATCTCCACGCAGACGGGCTTGCGGGTGCTGGCCTCACTGCCGACCGTGCGCGCCAAGCGCGGCGATCAGGTCGGCGCGTCGATGCGAGATGTCGGCTGGAGCGGACTTGCTGCGACGCCGTTTGGTGCTTTCACGCGCGCACTGTCGCCGACGACGGCCAAGGCCGGACTCGGGTACCGCAGTGCCGTACTCGGCCTGCTCGACGCTGTAAGACAGCCCGATGCGCGCAGCCCGCATGTCCTGCTGGTTGCATCTGCGCTGAGCCAAAGCGGAACCAGCACCACCGCGCTGTCGGCCGCCTATGCCGCCGCTCTTCAGGGCCAGCGCGTGTTACTCATCGATGCCGCGTCGCTCGACACTGCGCTGTCAGATGTGCTGGCCGGACCGTTGCCGACCAACCGGGCGATCGTGCTCGACCGGAAGACTGATCTCGCCTCGATCGTGACGGTCGACCCGCAGTCGGGCCTCGCCTTTCTCCCCATCGCGCTTGCGGATCTGCGAACATTGAACGCGCTTCAGCGCGTGCGGCTCCTGAAGGGGCTCGATGCAATTGCTGCCGACTTCGATCTGGTCGTGGTGGATGGCGGCGCGGTTCTTGAAGACCCGTCGGCGACGCTGATCGCACCATTTGCCCATCAAGTTGTTCTTGTGGCGCCCGCTGGCGCGACCAACGCGGGCACCATCCTTGCCGCAGCACGACAGCTCGACCGCGTGCGCGAGCGCATATCGGGCGTCGTTCTGACGCAGACAGACGACCCCAAGACGGGTTAACACTTCATTAAAGAGCAAACCACCCGTTCGCGGTCCTGACTTACGTCGCTTTTGTCAGTCCCCAGCCCACAAAATCTCAGTTCAATCGAGTTCATCGCGTGGCGTATCTTCAATCGGCAGACCACATCTCCCCCCGCTCGCATCTGGCGATCGTCGACGGCTGGCCCGTCAATCTGGCGACGCTTGAGACCGCCGTTGCCCGCATCATCGCGGACGCCCGGCGCCAGAGGGGTTTCACCGTCTTCACGCTCAACCTCGATCATCTCGTCAAGCTTCGAACCAGCGCGGCCTTTCGCGACGCTTACCGCACGGCAGATTTCGTGACGGCGGATGGTGCACCGATCGCGTATCTTTCGCGATTGCAGACGCCTGGCGTTGAGCGCACGACAGGTGCCGACATGTTCGTGCCGCTGTCGCAAGCTGCCGCTCGCGCGGGAATTTCGATCTACCTCTTTGGATCGCAACCGCTCGTACTTGCCAAGGCGAGCGCGGTGCTGGATCGGGAAACTACAGGAACCATTCAGGTGGCAGGCGCTCACTCTCCTTCGGCGCAGTTCGACCCTGAAGGCGCCGAGGCCGATGATGCCATTGAACAGATCAAGGCGTCGGGCGCGCGGCTCTGCTTTGTCATGCTGGGCGCGCCCAAGCAGGAGGTGTTCGCGGCCCGTGCGGTCGCGCTCGGATGCCGTGCCGGTTTTGTCTGCGTTGGTGCTGCGGCGGACTTTCTGGCCGGCGCGCAGGTGCGTGCCCCACTTGCCTTCCAACGCTCTGGGCTCGAATGGGCATGGCGGCTTGGCAGCAACCCGAGGCGGCTTGGCCGACGCTACGCGGAGTGCGCCCAAGTGCTGTTTGACGTTGCGGTCGTCACGCCGCTGCGTCGACGGGTTCTCGGCCGCCGCAGTTAAACCATTTGCGGTGACGTGCTGCTAAAATCCCTTGTGTGACGGATCGCTAGCTTTCTCCAAACCAAGTCGAGTTCGATGCCTGGAACCAAAACGGCCCTGCCAAAACTCCTGTTTTACACCCATGGTCTCGTTGACGGGGGCGGGGAGCGCCTGTGGGCCTGCCTCGCGTCTGCTTTCAAAGCCCGCGGCTATCCTGTGATCTTCGCGCAAGATTTCGAGGCGAGCGACAATCGGCACAACCTCGACGCTGATATTCCACTTACAACGCTTGGCCACAATCATCTGACCGCGACGCGTCGGCTTGCCGAGCTGATCGCGGTTGAAAGGCCCGACGTGGCGCTTTCAGGCATCGGCGGATCGAATACAAAATTGCTGACCGCCATCCACTGGGCCAAAACGCCCACCCAAGCCATCGTCAGCTACCATGGGTTTAACGAGTGGCGTTCAGGCTGGCTCAGCTTTGCTACCTACGCGGCACTGCCGCGGATCAGCGCGCGCGCTGCCCGTACGGTCGCGGTTTCTGAAGGGTTGCGCGAGCAGCTTGTTGGACGCTGGGGCGCGCGGCCGGACAAGACCGTTTGTATCCATAACCCGGTTTTTTTTCCCGATAAGGCCGAGATTCCGACGGCTCACGACCTTGCTGAGCGCGACGACATCGTCTTGTCCGTCGGCCGGTTCGTCGGCGAAAAGGATTTCGCGACACTGATCCGCGCCTTTGCGAGGCTCAAGCGGCCTAACGCGCGCCTCGTGATCCTCGGGAAGGGACCGCAACAGGGACTGCTTGAAGCGGAAATCGCCAAGCTCGGGATCAAGGACCGCGTCTTGCTCCCAGGTTACAGCCGGGAACCCTGGTCCCACTATGCCAAAGCCAAATGCTTCGTCTCATCGTCGAACTCCGAGCCGTTTGGGAATGTCGTTGTGGAAGCCATGGCGCATGGGCTTCCGGTGGTGGCGACCGCCTGCGATGGCCCGCAAGAGATCCTCAAGCATGGCGTCTACGGCCGGATCGTGTCGGTGGGCGACCATGTCCAGTTGGCGCACGCTATCGACGATACGTTGGAGGCCCCTGGCAATCCGGCCGAACGGCGCGCGCGCGCAGACGACTTTTCGTTCGCCGTGCGCGTGCCCGCCTACGAGCGATTGATCGCCGATGTGCTCGCCGAACGGGGCGCGCAAACGAACGCGACGGAGCCTCGAAGCGACCGGCAGGGTCTCATAGCGTCCAAACGTATAACCGCGTCCGCGCCGTGACCCAACTTGCAACCAAACTCGAGACCAAACTTGCGGCGGTCACTGCAGCCAAGCAGCGCGTGTATCTCGACCTCACGCATCTAGGGCGGCATGTCACCGGCATCGAGCGCGTGTCGATTGAGCTATTCGAAGCGGTCGCCTTCACGGATGCCGACGTGAGAGCGGTTCGCTCGCGCGGCATCGTGTCGATGATCCTGCGCCAACACATCTGGCTGCCGTTGCTCGCGCTCTTTCATCCGTCTGCGCTGTTCGTCTTCCCAGGCTTCCCGCCATCGCCGCTGTTTGTGTTCGCCCGCGCCCGCGTCGTGATGTACGTCCACGACCTGTTTTTGATCACGCGGCGGGGCGACTTGGGGCTGAAGGCCAAGCTGTATATGGCACTTCCGTTCTCGATCGCCGTCCGTAATCTTGTGCGCTTCCAGGTGAACTCGGAGAAGACGCGCGCAGAACTCGCGCCCTTCGTGCGCGCCGATGCGACGATCCAACTTTATCGGCCCGGCGTGCGCAACGTGTTCGATCTCGTGCCTCAGCCCCGCAGCCCTCAGGCCCTTAACACCCAGGCGCGGTTACAGATCGCGACGCTCGGCACTGTGGAGCCGCGCAAGAACTACGGGGCGATGCTGCCGATCTTGGACAGCCTTCAACGGCGCGGGATCGGTGCCGATCTGCATATCATCGGGCGGGAAGGATGGGGAGAAGCCAAGGCAGCGCTCACAGGCGACCCTCGCGTGACGATCCACGGCTATCTGGCGGCCGACCGCGTGAAGGCGGTGTTGGAAACAGCCGATCTGTATATCTGCACATCGCATGACGAAGGGCTCGGGCTGCCGCTGCTCGAAGCACAGTATGCCGGGCTCGCGGTCGTTGCCCCCGACAAGCCCGTGTTCCGAGAAGTTCTGGGGCGGTCGGCGACCTTTATCGACCCGGCCGATCCCGACACTGCGGCGGAAGCGATTGCCATGTTGACGGCCCAACCCAATTGGCGTCGGCAGGCATCGGATGCCTCGCTTGGGAACGTCGCACGGTGGAATGGCCTTGCCGCGTTGGACGGGGATGCAGTGCGTCAGATGTTTGCGTCCAGCACCGCGCACGTTACGCCAGCCGGCAACGCTGCAAGTGCCCATTGACCCACGCCGATCAATCGATGGTATAGCAGTTGACCGGCGCTCCATGAGCCCGGCATCACGCCGGGGAGGCTGCCAGAACATGACCGTGTCGTCGGATCGCGCGCTCAAGCTGCGCATGATGCTTGCCGCGTTCGCCGTCGTGAGTACGGCCTTGATCGTGGGTGTGAGCGCAGCCATCGCTGGCGACAACCCGTTCCCCGACCTCGTCGGTACCTGGTCTGGCTCCGGCGAAGCCCGGTTCGATGCCGGAAAATCGGAAAGCATGCGTTGCAAGGGCTACTATACCGGCGATGGTGGGCAAGGTCTCGGGCTTGCCATTCGGTGTGCAAACGCGTCGGCGAAAATCGATTTGAGGGCGAAACTCGTCTACAGCAACGGGGCCGTGACGGGCGACTGGGAAGAGCGCACGTATAATGCGTCGGGCGTCGTGTCGGGCAAGGCTACGTCCAACAACGTTTCGCTGGCGATTGTAGGCGGCGGCTTGAAAGCGTCGATGGCTGTCGCGATCAAGGGTGCCACGCACACGGTCACGATCGCCACTGAAGGGACAACCTTGAAGGGCGTCACGATTTCGCTGGCACGGTAGTCG
>JBBRKD010000133.1:0-5728 GCA_038218255.1 Hyphomicrobiales bacterium
GCGGATGCCGCCTACGTCGCGGCCTGCCTGGACGCGCCTGGCACGCGCGTCATGGTGCTGACCGACGGCGTGCCCATCGTGGTTGGGTCGGCACCTAGCGTTTGGATGACGCGAGCCGACATGGACGCGTCGGCTGTCGCGATCGACGCGCCGCTCTTCGATAGGCCGTCGTTCGATAAGCCGCTATTTCTCGGCGTCTGCCGCACGAGGGGGACTGCCCATGTTGCTGTTGCAGTGCCGTCTGAGGGGGTCGCGGCGCTGGCTGCACGACACGCGCTGCAGCCTGCTCAGGATTTCCGCACACTGGCATCGTCTGGGGTGTTGCCCGCCGACGACGTGGCGCTCGCAGGCCTCGCGCGGAGCCTCATGGCTTGGCACGACAGTGCGCGCCATTGCGGCTGGTGTGGCGGGGCGATGATTGCGACCGACGGAGGCTGGAAACGGCGTTGTAGTGCGTGCGCCAAAGAGGCGTTTCCGCGCCTTGATCCCGTCGTGATCATGCTCGTTACCGACGGGGTGCGCTGTATTCTCGCCCATGAGCCACGCTACAAGCCCGGCATGTATTCCTGCCCTGCTGGCTACATCGAGCCGGGAGAATCGATTGCGCATGCCGTCAAGCGCGAGACGTTTGAGGAACTCGGGCTCCACGTAACCGACGTTTCGATCACCTCCTCGCAGCCGTGGCCGTTTCCCCATTCGCTTATGATCGGGTGCGTTGCGCAGTGCCGACCCGGGCCGCTGACGCTCGATCCGTCCGAAATTGTGGATGCACGCTGGTTCACGCGGGCTGAAGCAGCCCAATTGCTCGCTGGGACCCATCCCGACGGACTGTGGGTGCCCGGTGCTCAAGCGATCGCTCACGCTCTCATCCGCGCATTTGCCGACGGGGTATAAAAAGTATGCACCGTCTCAATTGTTCGACAACACTGAACTAGTGTAAACTACGCGGTAGCGTTCATCCTGACGCTGACCGAAATTTCAACGGAGAGCCCCATGGCCATATCCGTCACCATCAATGGGCAACCCCGTGCCATCGATGCGGCCCCCGACACGCCCATGCTTTGGGTGCTGCGCGACGACCTGCAGTTGACCGGGACCAAATTCGGCTGCGGCGCTGGCCTTTGCGGCGCCTGCACCATCCACGTCAAAGGCGAACCTCAGCGCGCCTGCCAGCTCACACTCAAGGATGCGGCCGGGCTTGAGATCACGACCATCGAAGGGCTCAAGGGCCGGGTCGCGGGCGCGGTACAGGCCGCATGGGCCAAGCTCGACGTGGTACAGTGCGGGTATTGCCAATCAGGCCAGGTGATGGCTGCCACCGCGCTGCTCACCGCCAAGCCAAAACCGAGCGATGCCGATATTGACGTTGCCATGGACGGGAACATTTGCCGCTGTGCGACGTATCCTCGTATCCGCGCCGGTATCCACGCCGCCGCCGCCTCACTGGAGGGCTGACCTGATGACCGACGCAACATTTTCGACGCAGCAGTCGATCTTCAAGATGATTGGCTCACCTCTCGATGCGCTGCCGGTTGATCAGCCATCAGCCGCCGAGCCCAGCCGCCGTAGCTTTCTCAAGATTGCGGGCGGTACTGGGGCTGGTCTGATGCTCGCGCTCGCAGCGCCTGGCTTGGGCGCAGTGCCTGCTCAGGCCGCAACGCCAGCTGGTGGCGGTCTTGCTGACGCGTTCTTGAGAATTGCGCCCGACAACACGGTCACCGTTATTTTGAAGCATGCCGACATCGGCCAAGGGGCAGCTACCGGGCTTTCGACGCTTGTTGCCGAAGAGCTCGATGCGAGCTGGGCGCAGATCCGCACCGAATTCGCGCCGTCAGATCCGGTTCGCTACAAAAACTTTGCGTTTGGCGTGCAGGGCGTTGGCGGATCGACAGGCCTTGCCAACTCGTTTGAGCAGTATCGGACCGTGGGTGCGACCGCGCGTGCCATGATCGTTGCTGCAGCGGCTAAGGAATGGGGCGTTCCCGCTGCCGACATTTCCGTGACGAATGGCGTTGTTTCGATCGCATCTGGCAAGACGGCGACGCTCGGCGCGATGGCCAATGCGGCGAGCTTGCAAGCGGTGCCGTCCAACGTCACGCTCAAGACGCCGGACAAGTTCACGTTCATCGGCAAGAGCTTCCCCCGCGTTGATAGCGTCGCCAAAACGAACGGGACGGCCAAATACACAATCGATCAGCAGATGGACGGCATGCTGATTGCGGTGATCGCACGGCCGACGAAATTCGGAGCGACAGTCGCCAAAATCGACGCGACGGCGACAGAAAAGTCCGCTGGCGTGGTCAAGGTGGTGCAGGTGCCGCAGGGCGTGGCCGTGATCGCCAAGTCAACGTGGGCTGCCATCAAGGGGCGCCAGGCGCTGAAGGTGACGTGGGACGAGAGCAAGGCAGAAGTGCGCGGCACCGCCGACCTGCTCAAAGACTATAAGGCGTTGCTGGACAAGCCTGGATTGTCGGCGCGCAAAGAGGGCGACGTGGAGGGTGCCTTCGCCAAGGCTGCAAAAGTCGTCTCGGTGGATTTCGAATTCCCCTATCTGGCCCATGCCCCCATGGAGCCGCTCGACTGCGTCGTGCACTACACAGGATCGTCGGCTGAAATCTGGACCGGGTCGCAGCTCCAGACCGTCGATCACGGGACCGCGTGTGCCGTGCTCGGGTTGAAGCCTGAGGCCGTTAAACTGAACACGGTGTGGGCTGGCGGGTCGTTCGGGCGGCGCGCCATCGCTGACGCGCATTTCGTCGCCGAAGCGTGTGCCCTTGCAAAGGCCTATGGTCAGCCGGTGCCGATCAAGGTCATCTGGACGCGCGAGGACGACATCAAGGGCGGGTACTATCGGCCGATGTACGTCCATCGCCTCAAGGCTGGCCTCGACAAGGACGGAACGATTATTGCGTGGCAGCATCGCATTGTCGGTCAGTCGATCATGGCTGGAACCCCGTTTGAGAGCATGGCGGTCAAGAACGGGATCGACAACACATCCGTCGAGGGCGCGAACAATCTCCCCTACGCGATCGCAAATCTCAGCGTCGAACTTCACACGGTGAAGGCCGGCGTTCCCGTGCTGTGGTGGCGGTCGGTTGGGGCAACGCACACCGCGCACGCGACCGAGCATATGATCGACCTGCTCGCCAAGGAAGCCGGGAAGGACCCCGTCGCGTTCCGGCTCTCGCTGTTGAAGGGTAAGCCCCGGCATATCGGTGCGCTGAAGCTCGCAGCTGAGAAAGCTGGGTGGGGGACGCCGATGCCAGCTGGAACGGCACGCGGCGTCGCTGTTCACGAGAGCTTTGGCTCCTACGTGGCGCAGATTGCCGAAATCGCGTTGAAGCCCGACGGGAGCGTGAAGGTGACGCGCATCGTGAGCGCAATCGACTGCGGGCTCGCTGTCAACCCGGACGTGGTTCACGCCCAGATTGAGGGGGGCATCGGCTATGGTCTGGGGGCGGCGTTACGCAACGAGATCACGATCAAGGGCGGGGTCGTGGAGCAATCGAACTTCGACAGCTACGAGCCGCTGCGGATGTCGGACATCCCCAAAATAGAGAGCCACATCGTGCCGTCGGCCGAAAAACCGACCGGCGTGGGCGAGCCTGGAACTCCGGTCGCGCTGCCAGCGGTTGCGAACGCTCTGTTCTCGGCGACCGGCCAGCGCACGTTGCAACTGCCGATGACCCGGCAGAAGTACACGAGCGCATGACGGGTTCAAGGCAGGGCTGCCGCCGGAGTTGGCGGCGCCCCGCGCCGACGGCGGGCCTTGGCGGATAGCGGGCCTTGGCGGATAGCGTCAATTGATGGTCAAGTTTATGCTCAGTCGCGGTGCATGAGCTGGGCGATCTTGCGCTGTTCCCACTTCATCATGAGAAACGAAATCGGGCCAAAGACGGCGAGTGCGTGCATCATGAGGCCGACGCCCCAGCCGAGCAGTGCCCATAGCGCCCACCACGTCTCATCCTGCTCAATGACATTGATGGAGATGAGCACAAGGTTCACGACGCCGTAAATCACCGCGTGGACATAGAAGGACTTGATCTCCTCGACCCGCATCTTGGCGACGATCATGTTGGCTTCTTCGCTCATGGCCACTCCCGGAGGCGTTCGCAAGACAGCTTAGCCCATTTCGCCTTCGTGTCTCGTGGGCGGCGCGTGATGTTTAGCGGCGTGTTGACTGAGCGGAAGTTGTGCGGCCGAGTTAGCTGATCGTCGGTCGCGTATCTTCTCGCGCGTCAAGCCAATGCTACCAAACCGGAACGCGACCAAACTCTCAGTTCCGTCGCACGGGCTTACCATGACGACGCTTGCTATGGAAATCAGGCATTTCTTTAGCAGCGCCCTGCCGTGCCGGTTAGCTCCCCGCCTAGGGTCAAATAGAGCGGCCGCCATCTACGTCAAGGCACACGCCCGTGAGAAAGTCGCTGGCCGGGTCAGCGAGGAACAGGGCGGCGTTGGCGATATCTGACGGTTTCGACATCCGCCCGAGCGGGATGGACGCGAGGAACTTGGCCCGGTTCTCAGGTGTGTCGGGGACGCCCATGAACTGTTCCAAAAGGCCGGTCTCGCCGATGACGGGGTTGATGGCATTGACGCGGATGTTGCGGGGGGCGAGTTCGGCGGCCAGGGATTTCGTCAAGATGACGGCCGCCCCTTTCGAGCCGTTGTACCAAGTTAAACCCGGACGGGGGCGCACGCCGGCCGTGGACGCTGTCGTAATGATCACGCCGCCGCCGCGCGCCTCAAAGACTGGGACGATGGCGAGCGTCGACAGATAGATCGCCTTGACGTTGACTGCGTAAACGCGGTCGAACTCGTCTTCGGTGACGGTGAGGAGCGACTGGTTTTTGTGGGTGTAGCCCGCATTGTTGACGAGAATATCGACGCCGCCAAAGGCTGCCACTGCGGCGGCGACCATGCCCTCCACGTCGGCGCGAACGCAGACGTCGCCCACAAACGCGCGGGCCGCCGGTCCGATGGCGTCGACGGCTGCTTCGACACCTGGGCCATTCCGGTCGACGGCCAACACACGGGCGCCTTCGCGGGCAAAGGTTTCTGCAATGGCGCGGCCAAAGCCGGACGCGGCCCCTGTTACGATCGCGACCTTGTCCTTCAAACGCATGCGCAGCTCTACCCCCCTTGCGATCTCAGCCGATGCGGACGCCGGAGCTGCCAGCCAGGCCTGCGGCTTCGATGCGGTAGGCGCTCGCTGGATACGTGCCGAGAACCTTCAGTTCGCTTGAAAAGAACGACAGTTCTTCGAGCGCGAGTTGGACACTGCGCTCGGCCGGGTGGCCCTCAATATCGGCAAAGAACATCGACGCGTTGAAGGTGCCTTCGAGCTGGTAGCTTTCGAGCTTGGTCATGTTCACGCCGTTGGTCGCAAAACCGCCCAGCGCTTTGTAGAGGGCGGCGGGTACGTTGCGGACGCGGAAAATAAACGTCGTGACCACGGGGCCGTTGTCGCTTTCCGCGTCGTCGGGCTCGTCGGCGAGGATCACGAAGCGGGTTGTGTTATGGGCTTCGTCCTCGACGTCGCTCTTAAGGATCTTGAGGCCGTAAATTTGGGCTGCGAGTTCTGACGCGATAGCCCCAATAGCCGTGTCGCCGCGCAGCGATACAAGACGGGCCGAGCCTGCCGTATCGGCTTCGGGGATCGGCGTCAGGCCCAGCTGGCGCAACGTGCGGCGGCATTGGCCAAGCGCCTGGGTGTGGCTGTAGACCT
>JBBRKD010000134.1:0-5717 GCA_038218255.1 Hyphomicrobiales bacterium
GCGTTTTCCCCGGCCATGGCCGCCGATATTGCGCTCTTACGGGCGTTCCTGTTTGCGCGTGTCTATCGCCACCCTTGGGTCATGGGTGTGATGACCAGAGCCCAAACGATCGTCAGCGACTTGTTTGCAACCTATCTCGCCGATCCCTCGACCCTGCCGCCCGAGTGGCAGGCAGCATGCGACGGCCTTGAGCCGCGCCGCACCGCTCGCCTCGTCGCCGACTTCGTCTCAGGCCAAACAGATCGCTATGCTCTCGCCGAGCATCGCCGCCTGTTTGACGTGACACCGGAACTGCGCTAGCCCGCATTCTCCGTTCCCCCACCCGCCAGGACAATCACATGAACGTGTTCACGCACGTGGAAGCCCGCGTTGTGGCAGCTCTTGTAGGGCTTAAGGCCGAGGGTCGCCTGCCACCCGATCTGGTGCTGACCGGCGTCAAGGTCGATGCACCGTCCGATCCAGCTCACGGCGATCTTGCGACCAACGCCGCCATGGTTTTGACGAAGCGTGCCGGGATGAAGCCGCGCGACATCGCCGAGCTGCTGCGCGCCAAGCTCGCAACACAACCCGACGTCGCAACCTGCGAGATCGCGGGTCCGGGCTTCCTCAACATCACGTTCAAGCCAGCCTTCTGGCATGGGGTCGTCGCCACAATCATCAACGAAGGCGACCGCTATGGCCGCTCCGGGCTCGGCAAGGGCGATCGCATCAATGTAGAGTATGTCTCGGCCAATCCCACCGGCCCGATGCACGTCGGCCACTGCCGGGGTGCGGTGTTTGGCGACGCGCTCGCCAACCTGCTCGCCTTTGCTGGCTACGACGTGACGCGCGAGTACTACATCAACGATGCCGGCGGTCAGATCGAAAAGCTCGTCGGCACGGTGATGTGGCGCACGCAGCAGGCGCTCGGAAAAGCGTGTGAGATGCCGGTCGGCGCCTATCCAGGCGACTATCTGATCCCGGTTGGCGACGCCTTGGCCAAAGCCCACGGCGACGCAATTTTGACGATGGACCCCGCGCGAGCACGCGCCGTCATCAAGCAAACAACGGTCACCGCGATGATGGCCGAGATCCGGGCCGATTTGAACTTGATCGGCGTTCGACACGATCTATTTTTTTCCGAAGCCTCACTGACGGCCAACACCGATCAGATCGCAACTACGATCGCCGACCTGCGCGCCAAGGGCTATGTCTATGAGGGCAGCCTGCCGCCACCCAAAGGCGAAGTGAACGAGGACTGGGAAGACCGCACACAAACCCTGTTCAAATCGACAGCCTTCGGCGACGACATCGACCGAGCGCTTCAAAAGGCTGACGGCAGCTACACGTATCTGGCGGGCGACATTGCCTACCACCGCAACAAACTCGAGCGCGGATTTGCAAGCCTCGTCGATGTCTGGGGCTCCGACCACAAGGGTTACATTAAGCGCATGCAGGCGGCCGTCTCCGCGCTGTCTGACGGTAAGCAAACTCTTGACGTCCGAGTTAGCGAGATCGTCAACCTGCTCGACAAGGGCGAGCCTATCAAAATGTCGAAGCGGGCTGGCAACATCGTCACGTTGCGCGATGTGGTGGATGCGGTCGGCTGCGATGCGGTCCGCTTCATGATGTGTTACCGCGCGCCCGAAACGGTTCTTGATTTCGACTATGCGAAAGTCACGGAGCAGTCGAAGGACAATCCCGTGTTCTACGTCCAGATGGCGCATGCGAGAATCGCAGGCGTGTTCCGTAACGCGGCTGAAGTCCACCCAGCGTTGTCGCCGACCAGTTCCAAAGTTCTGGAAGCGGACCTCTCGCTTCTCACCGACCCTGGAGAACACGCGCTGATCAAAACGCTCGCCGAGTTTCCCAAAATCGTGGATGCAGCCGCGCGCGCAAAAGAGCCTCATCGCGTCGCCTACTACCTGTACGAAGCGGCAACGGCTCTCCACGGGCAGTATGCGCGAGGCAACGATTCGCCACATTTACGGTTCATTCAATCGGATGAATTGGTGACAGCAGCACGTCTCAGGCTCTTGATCGCCGTCAAGCAGGTGATAACCTCTGGATTGGGCGTGCTGGGGGTTCAGGCACCCGATGCCATGCGCTAGACTCCTGATTCGACGGAGGTCCGGTGCGATGGGATCGGGCTTGAACGGTCGGGTGGGGATTGAGGGTTTTTGACAATGTCGCGATCAAATGGATCTGGCCCTCCGCCACATGGTTGGCCTGCCGATTATCCGCCGGCCCACGATCCCTATCAGGACCCGTATTACGCCCCGCCAACGGGTCGGCCTGAGACGCAGCGGCCTGATACGCAGCGTCCTGAATTACAGCGGCCCGAACAACAACGTCAGGTGCCGCCGCAGGCCGCTGTTCCCCAACATCCCCAAGGTCGGCAGCCGCGACTTCAGCCCGCTCCTCAAGCACCTACGTCCCGCACTCCGCAACCCGGCCTGCCGCCGGGCGGATTGCCGTCGGCGCAAGGTGGCTATGGCCAACCTCACCCTGGCTATGCCCAAAACGGTCTCGATCTCCGCGCGCAAGATCCGCGAGGGTATCCCGTTCAATCCGCGCCTCAGTCGCCCTCCCCGCTATCATACGCGCCGCAGTACGCTCCGCCGCATCCCCATCAGGCGTACGCCCCCCAATCTCCCGGCTATCCGCCTGCGCCCCAGGGATACCCGCCAACTCAGCGCACCGCTCCCCCCACACGTCCGACAGCGCCACCGGCTGCCGACCCCCGCTATGGCGGATATGGTGGCTATGATGCGGCTCCCGTGCCGACGCAGCCGACGCGCGCAGAACCGCCGCAAGGTTACGGTCCTCAAGGCTACGGCACACCGGGTGCACCCCAGGCCTACATCCCCGAGACGACCGGTCGCCCGACGGCTCCGCCCCAGCAGCGCTCACCGCACGGATACGAGCAACGGCTGGTCACGCCGACCGCACCAAGCGCTGATCCGCGCGGCTATGACCTTGGGACTTATATGCCGAACCCGTCTCTGCCAAACATGTCTGCGCCGGTTGATCCCCGCCAGATGCGAGCAGCGGCCGCAGCCGCATGGCCCGAACCCGAACAGCCTGTCGCGCCCGCTTACCAAGCCTTCCCCGCGCCCACGTCATCGCAAGCCATGGAGGCGGTTGATGACGATGCGGACTACGAGGACATGGAGGAGGACGAGCCGCCCCGCCGCACGCGGTATGGCCTGATCGCCGCGTCGTTGATCGGTGCCATCGCAGCCGGTGGCGGCTTGGCGTATGCCTACAAGATGTACGCGGCACCCCCAGCCGTCGCCTCAGCAACGCCGGTTGTCAAAAGCGGGGCAGCACCCACCAAAGTGAAACCGTCCGAACCCGGCGGTACCAAGTTTGCTAACTCCGATAGCAAGATGATGGATTCACTCGCCCGAGCTCAGGCTGGCGGCGACGCAAGCCCCGATGGCGGCCCCAAAAAGGTGCAGACTATGACGGTCGAGCGCGATGGCAGCATCACCACGTCCGCCCTGCCGACGCCTCAACCAGCCGCAGCGATTGCGCCATCAGCCGTGCCCGGGATGATCGTCATCGGCGCACCACCACCCGTTGCGGCAGCTCAGCAGCCCGTGAGCATTCAACCCCCGCCCGCAGCAAAACCACCCCAGCGCGTCGCGGTCGCATCCCCGCCGCCCGCAGCCTTTCCTGAAGCTGCGGCGGAACCCAGTGCGGCTCCACCTGCGCCTAAAAAGCAGGTGCCTTCTGCGAAGAAACCAACCCCTCCCTCTGCCGTTGGCGGACCCACGGGGGCCAATGGGTTCGTCGCCGTACTCGCGTCGGTTCCCGCGTCCGGCAATAGCCGGGTGCAGGCGATGCAGCAGTTTGCCGATCTCCAGCAGAAGTATGGTGCCGTGCTCGGAGCCAAGGCGCCTGATGTCGTCGAGGCTAAACTCGAAAAGGGCACGTTTCACCGGCTCGTGGTCGGCCCGCCCGCGTCACGCGATGCGGCAGGCACCGTTTGCACACAGTTAAAAGCGGCTGGCTACACGGCCGATTGCTGGGTCACTCCGTTCTGATGGGCCCGATCTTACTTTGCCCGGTGTCATGATGTTGGACGGGTGCGGCATCTCCACCCTGACGAGGTGCCAACGTGGCTGATCACAGCGCACTCATTGCTGGCCTGTCGGGACCTGTTCTGACAGCGGACGAGACGGCGTTCCTGAGGGCCACACGCCCGTGCGGGATCATTCTGTTTGCGCGCAACTGCGCGAACGCTGACCAGATCCGCGCGCTGGTGGCCGCGTCCCACGAAGCGATCGGCTCGACCGACGTGCTGGTTCTCATCGATCAGGAAGGCGGACGTGTCCAACGCCTCCGTCCCCCGTTGGCTCGCGCACTTCCCCCGGCTGCGCACTTCGCCAGGCTCTACGCCACCGATCCAGCACACGCAATCCAAGCCGCGTTCAACGTTGCGCGTCTGGTCGCCAGCGAACTCCGCGCCCTGTCCGTCAACACCAATTGTGCGCCTGTCGCCGATCTGCCGGTCGCGGGCAGCCACGACATCATCGGTGACAGAGCCTACGGCGCGACCGTCGATCAGGTCGTAGCACTCGCTGACGCCGTGGCACGGGGATACATGGCTGGCGGCGTTGTACCCGTGATGAAACACATCCCGGGCCATGGCCGCGCCACCGCAGACAGCCATCTTGATCTGCCGGTGGTCGCCGCGTCGCACGCTTCCTTGTCAGCCAGTGATTTCGCACCGTTCCGCCGCCTCGCCCACATCCCGTCCGCGATGACGGCCCATGTCGTCTATCAGGCGATCGACGCCACCGCGCCCGCCACCACATCAGCCAAGATCATCCACGACATCATTCGCGGCGAGATCGGCTTTACCGGCCTCTTGATGAGCGACGATCTCAGCATGCAGGCGCTGAACGGGTCCATCCGGTCCCGCGCTTCAGCGGCAATCGCGGCTGGCTGCGACGTCGCGCTCCACTGTAACGGCGATCTGGCAGAAATGGCCGAAGCTGCGGCGGGCGTTCCTCGGTTGGCTGGCGATGCCCTCGCCCGCGTCGCATCCGCGCTCGCGATCACGCATCGTGTGTTGCCATTTGACGAGATTGCCGCCTTGGAGAGTTTGGCACTCGCGTGGTCTGCAGCACCTCAGACAGTTGAATCGGTGTAGCTTTGCACCTCAGGCGACGTGAATGTTTGCGCTGCCAGCGTCGCTGCGGTTGGAGTCCAACGTTCCGCTCGCCCGTAGCCCAGGACCGCCATGACCTCGAACGACGCCGAAACGAACATTGACGCCTGGGAGGCACCGTCGCCCGAGACCGCACCGCTCCCCAGCGAGGCGCTTGTCGTCGACATCGAGGGCTTCGAAGGCCCCCTCGATCTCCTTCTCGCACTCGCACGCACCCAGAGGGTCGATCTGCAGCACATTTCGATCCTGTCGCTCGTCGATCAGTACCTGGAGTTTATCCGTGACACCGCCGACCTGAAGCTTGAGATCGCAGCCGACTATCTGGTGATGGCGGCTTGGTTGGCCTTTCTCAAATCGCGCTTGCTCCTTCCGCGCGAGGCCAAACCAGCCGACGAAACCAGCGCCGAAGAGCTCGCCCAGCGCCTGGCGTTCCGCCTGATGCGTCTCGACGCCATGCGCTCGGCCGCCGCCCGCCTCATGAACCGCGACCGCCTTGGCCGCGATGTATTCGCCCGCGGGCTGCCAGAACGCATCAAGACCGTTCGCGAGACCCACC
>JBBRKD010000135.1:0-5697 GCA_038218255.1 Hyphomicrobiales bacterium
CCCTGCGCTATGGGGCACCCGACGCTGCCCGCCGCCGCGTCGAACCCGCGACCGAGTTCGGCTTCCTCAAGATGCGCTATAAGCTGCCTAAGGAAGACGCCTCAAAGCTGCTGACGCTGCCGCTGACGACGTCGCTTGAAAAGCCGAGCGTCGCCGAAACCCCAGCGGAAGCGCGGTTTTCAATCGCGGTGGCAGGCTTTGGACAGCTATTACGCGGCTCGCCCCACATCAAAGGGTTCGGCTACGAGGACGTGATTTCGCTCGCACAAGGCGCCAAGGGTGACGACCCGTTCGGCTACCGGGCGGAATTCATCACGCTCGCACGGTTGGCAAAGTCAGCGCTCCCATAGTCGCGCAGTTGACACGAAAAGCCCCGGCCAGCGTGGCGCTGACCGGGGTTGAACGTTTCCTGTGAGAAAAACTCAGCCCCTCTGGCGGGCGGCGGCGATGGCGCGCATTTGCTCGATGGCCATGCCAAGATGACGTCGGGCCTCATCGTCGTTAGCCGCCGCCAGCGCTGTTTCGGTGGCTTTCAGCTCGACTTCGAGCTGGCGCGGATCAACTTCGTCGGTCAGGAACGCGCTTTCCGCCAGCACAACAACCGACGTGCCTTGCACTTCCACGAAACCGCTTTTGACGAAGATGGCCTTCTTGCCCCCGGCCGACTTCGCGTGGATGGTGCCGGGACGCAGCGTCGACGTGACAGGCGCATGACCAGCCATGACAGTGAAATCGCCGTCGGCACCGGGCAACTCGACCTGCTCGGCATCAACTGACAGCAGCACCCGCTCTGGGCTCACGAGTTCGAACTTGAATGTGCCAGCCATGGTCCTGCCAATTCCTTGCGTCTAAAATCGGTAACAAACGGATCACGCGTTGCCGGCGTCGTCATCGTGGGGCGTCTTGGCCTCGACCTCTTCCGCAGTCTGCACGCGGGTGCCGCAGAACGGGCAGAAGAACAGCGGGTGGTCGACCATGCCGGGCTCGTCGTCTTCGAGATCAATGAGCCCGACCGACATATACAGCACGCTGTCATCGCCCACGGTGATGAGCGGCTCGAACTCGTCGCCGCTGATGGCATCCTTGAGTTCACCGCAGCACTTGCCGAAGTTGCCCAGATCGATCACCGGCGCTTGCGTCTCAGCCATGGTCATTTCCCCTATGCCTCGCTTGGAAGCCTGTGATTGTTATCATGCAGCTTCGGCGAGCTTTTCGGCCTTGGCGATCGCTTCGTCAATCGTGCCGACCATGTAGAACGCCGGCTCGGGCAAATGATCGTAGTCGCCGTTGCAGAGGCCCTTGAAGCCCTTGATCGTGTCGGCGAGCGGAACCTGCACGCCTTTCGACCCAGTGAACACTTCGGCCACGGTGAACGGCTGTGACATGAAGCGCTCGATCTTGCGGGCGCGTGCGACGGTCATCTTGTCGTCTTCGGACAGTTCGTCCATGCCCAGAATGGCGATGATGTCCTGCAGCGACTTGTACTTCTGGAGGATCGCCTGGACGCGGCGCGCCACATCATAGTGCTCCTGGCCGACAACGGCCGGGTCGAGCATGCGCGAGGTGGAATCGAGCGGGTCGACGGCTGGATAAATGCCCTTTTCGGCGATCGAACGAGACAGCACTGTCGTCTCGTCCAAATGGGCGAATGAGGTGGCGGGCGCAGGGTCGGTCAAGTCGTCGGCGGGCACGTAAATCGCCTGCACCGATGTGATCGAACCCTTTTGCGTGGTCGTGATGCGTTCCTGCAGCGCGCCCATGTCGGTCGCAAGCGTGGGCTGATAGCCGACCGCCGACGGAATACGGCCCAGAAGCGCCGACATTTCGGCGCCAGCCTGCGTGAAGCGGAAGATGTTGTCGATAAAGAACAACACGTCCTGGCCACGGTCGCGGAAGTCTTCGGCAACGGTCAGGCCGGTCAACGCAACGCGGGCGCGTGCACCGGGGGGCTCATTCATCTGGCCATAGACCAGGGCGCACTTGGAGCCGACAGCCGAGCCGCCGTGTTCTTTGGGGTTCTTGTTGACGTTCGATTCGATCATTTCATAGTAAAGATCGTTGCCCTCGCGCGTGCGCTCGCCAACGCCCGCAAACACCGAGTAGCCACCGTGAACGCGGGCGATGTTGTTGATCAATTCCATGATCAAAACCGTCTTGCCGACGCCGGCACCACCGAACAGGCCGACCTTGCCGCCCTTGGCGTATGGCGCGAGCAAATCGACGACCTTGATGCCAGTGACAAGGATCTGGGCTTCGGACGCCTGCTCGGCAAAGGAGGGCGATGCCTGATGGATCGAGCGCAGGTTGGTCGTCAGGATGGGGCCAGCTTCATCGATCGGCTCACCGATCACGTTCATGATCCGGCCGAGGCACGCGTCACCAACGGGCACGGAGATCGGCTTGCCGGTGTTGGTCACTTCCTGGCCGCGCACGAGCCCCTCGGTCGAGTCCATCGCGATCGTTCGGACGGTCGATTCACCCAGATGCTGGGCGACTTCGAGCACGAGGCGATTGCCACCGTTCTTGGTTTCAAGCGCGTTCAGAATTTCTGGCAGCGCGCCTTCGAACTGCACGTCCACCACAGGGCCGGTGACCTGACGAATTCTGCCGATAGTATTTGCCGTTGCCATTGCGTGTGTCCTCGACCGGTCTGATGGGCTTAGAGCGCTTCCGCGCCCGAGATGATTTCGATGAGCTCTTTGGTGATGTTGGCCTGGCGCTGACGGTTGTATTTAATCGTCAGCTTGTTGATCATGTCACCGGCGTTGCGCGTCGCATTGTCCATGGCGCTCATGCGCGAGCCCTGCTCGGAGGCTGCGTTTTCCAGCAGTCCGCGGAACACCTGAGTGCCGATGTTGCGGTTGAGCAGATACGCCAGCAGTTCGTCTTCGCCGGGTTCGTACTCGGTCGCAGCCTGCGCCTCGACTTTGGTCCCAGCGGCCTTGGCTTCGGGCAACTTGGCAGGGATCAACTGAAGGGCCGTTGGCGTCTGCGAGATCACGGACTTGAAGCGCGAAAAATATAGCGTGGCCACGTCGAAGTCGCCGGCCGCAAACATCGACAGCAGCTTGTCGGACACTTCGGTGGCCTGAACGTAGGAAATGTTCTTCAGGCCCTTGAATTCGATCCGCTCGACGATGTTCTTGTTGAGGTCGCGGCGCAGGTTGTCGGCGCCCTTGCGGCCAACCGTCAAGATCTTGACCGTCTTGCCAGCCGCCATCAGCTTCATGGCGTCGGCGCGCGCAAGCTTGGCGATGTTGGAGTTGAACCCACCACACAAGCCGCGCTCAGCCGTCATCACAACGAGCAGGTGAACCTGATCGGCGCCGGTGCCCACAAGGAGTGGCGAGGCGCCTTCCTTCGAGGTCAAGCCCTGGTTGAGGTTTGCGAGAACGCCATCCATTCGCTCGGCGTACGGACGCGCCGCCTGGGCCGCATCCTGTGCGCGGCGCAGCTTGGCAGCCGCCACCATTTGCATGGCCTTAGTGATTTTGCGCGTCGCCTTCACTGAGGCGATGCGCGTTCGTAGATCCTTTAAGCTCGGCATGGGGCTCCCCCGGTCCTGTGATCGAGAGGCTTAAGCGGCAAAGCTTTTGGCAAACGAATCGACCGCGTCCTTGAGCTTCTTTTCGGTGTCGGGCGAGAGCGCCTTTTCAGCGCCGATCGCCGACAGGATCGACTTTTCGCTGCGGAGCGTGGCGAGCAGCCCTTGCTCGAACTTGCCGACCGACGCGACGGGGAGACCGTCAAGATAGCCGCGCGTTCCAGCAAAGATGACCGCGACTTGTTCTTCCATTTTCAGCGGCGAGAATTGAGCTTGCTTCAAGAGTTCGGTGAGGCGCGCCCCACGGCCGAGCATCTTCTGGGTGGCAGCGTCGAGGTCGGAGCCAAACTGCGCGAAGGCCGCCATTTCGCGATACTGCGCGAGCTCGCCCTTGATCTTGCCGGCAACGGACTTCATCGCCTTGGTTTGCGCCGACGACCCAACGCGCGACACTGAAAGGCCAACGTTCACAGCAGGGCGGATGCCCTGATAAAACAAGTCGGTTTCGAGGAAGATCTGCCCATCGGTGATCGAGATCACGTTGGTCGGGATGTAGGCCGACACGTCGTTGGCCTGCGTTTCAATGACGGGAAGCGCGGTGAGCGAACCGTTACCGGCAGCGTCGCCCATCTTGGCGGCGCGCTCAAGCAAACGGGAGTGGAGATAAAACACGTCGCCGGGATAGGCTTCGCGGCCCGGCGGGCGGCGCAACAGCAGTGACATCTGGCGGTAGGCAACGGCCTGTTTCGACAAATCGTCATAGGCGATCACGGCGTGCATGCCGTTGTCGCGGAAATATTCCCCCATGGTGCAGCCGGTGAACGGCGCGAGGTACTGCATGGGAGCCGGGTCGGATGCGGTGGCGGCGACCACGATCGAATACTCGAGCGCGCCGCGCTCTTCCAAGATCTTCACGAACTGGGCGACCGTCGAGCGCTTCTGGCCGATGGCGACATAGACGCAATACAGCTTTGCTTTCTCATCCGTTCCAGCGTTGACAGCCTTCTGGTTGAGGAACGTGTCGAGGATGACGGCGGTTTTGCCGGTCTGGCGGTCACCGATGATCAACTCGCGTTGGCCACGGCCAACGGGGATCAGCGCATCGATGGCCTTAAGGCCGGTTGCCATCGGCTCATGCACCGACTTGCGCGGGAGGATGCCGGGTGCCTTGACGTCAACGCGCATTTTCTTGTCGGACTTGATCGGACCCTTGCCATCGATCGGGTTGCCAAGACCATCAACGACGCGGCCGAGCAGCCCCTTGCCGACCGGAACTTCCACGATGGCGCCGGTCCGCTTGACGGTGTCGCCTTCTTTGATGGTGCGGTCGTCACCAAAGATCACGACGCCGACGTTGTCGGCTTCGAGGTTGAGCGCCATGCCGCGAATGCCGCCTGGAAACTCGACCATCTCGCCAGCCTGGACCTTGTCGAGGCCGTGGACGCGGGCAATCCCGTCGCCGACCGACAGGACCTGCCCGATTTCAGAGACCTGCGCGTCTTTGCCGAAATTCTTGATCTGATCTTTGAGGATCGAGGAGATCTCTGCGGCCCGGATGTCCATCGGCTTGCCCTTACGTTTGAAGCGTTTCGTCTGATGTCGTGGCGAACCCTCAGCAACCAAACGGCCACGTCAGGCGAATGAAGAGAGAGTGTTTCGCTCTCAAGCTTTCAGCGCGGAAGAGAGCATATCGAGTTTTGTCTTCAGCGAACTGTCGATCATGCGGCTGCCGATCTTGACGACCAACCCACCCAGAAGCGACGGATCGACCTTGGTCGCCAGCACGACGTCGCGCCCGGCAGTCGCCTTCAAAGTATCTTTGAGCGCTTGCGTTTGGGCGTCCGTGAGCGGCTGCGCCGACGTAACTTCGGCTGAAACTTCCCCGCGCGCTTTGGCGGCGATCTGGCGGAAGTCGCGGATCATGTCGGAAATAACGAACAGGCGGCGATTACGCGCGACGAGCCCGAGAAAGTTCGCGGTGATCCCGCCGATTTTGGCATGCGACAGGACGGCAGCAAGCGCGGAAGCTTGCTCAGCCGCTGAGATCACGGGGCTGCGAACGAGTGCCCGAAGGTCGTCACTTCCAACCAGCATGCGATCGAACGTGGCAAGGTCGGCCTCGACGGCGGGGACAACGTTCTGCTCTCGAGCCA
>JBBRKD010000136.1:0-5685 GCA_038218255.1 Hyphomicrobiales bacterium
CAAGCCCGTCGGCTGGACAGATCGCGTTGACGGATTGATCGAACAACGCAGCCTCTCGTGCGATCTCGCTTGATCTCCACCGTCCCCAATGCAATGCCCTTGCGGGCGAGCGCCAAACGACCAGGTGCAAACTCGCCGTGGCCTTCGGAGACCGACCCTGTCATGGGCAGTGAATCAGATACCCGCATCCGCAACGTCACCGCGGTTCTGGGTCCAACGAACACCGGTAAAACGCATCTCGCCATTGAGCGTATGCTCGGCCACGAAAGCGGAATGATCGGGCTGCCGCTCCGGCTGCTGGCGCGCGAAGTTTACGACAAGATTGCCGCCCGCGTGGGCGTGGCGAACGTCGCGCTGATCACCGGCGAAGAAAAGATCAAGCCGGAATCGGCGCGCTATTGGGTCTGCACGGTCGAGGCCATGCCGCGCGACATCACTGTCGATTTTCTTGCGATCGATGAAATCCAGCTCGCCGCCGACCCTGAGCGCGTACATGTGTTCACCGACCGGCTGCTCCACGCGCGTGGCCGCTCGGAGACGCTGCTGCTGGGCGCGGCGACCATGCGCGACGCCATCACCGATCTCGTGCCGGGGGCGAATTTTATTTCCCGTCCGCGCCTGTCGAAACTCACCTATGCGGGCCAGAAAAAACTGACGCGCCTGCCCAAGCGCTCAGCCATTGTCGCGTTCTCGGCGGCTGAAGTTTACGCCATCGCCGAGTTGATTCGCCGCCAGCAGGGCGGAGCGGCTGTCGTTGTCGGCGCACTGTCGCCGCGCACGCGCAACGCCCAGGTTGCGCTCTATCAATCGGGCGACGTCGATTATCTCGTGGCAACCGATGCCATCGGCATGGGGCTCAACCTCGATCTTGATCACGTGGCGCTGTCGGCGACGCGCAAGTTCGACGGCCAGAACCATCGCAACCTGACGCCGGGCGAGATCGCGCAGATCGCAGGGCGTGCCGGCCGACACATGAATGATGGCACGTTCGGCGTCACGGGCGGCGCAGAGCCGATGGACACTGAGCTCATCGAGCGGCTCGAGACGCACACGTTCGAACCCATCCGCACGCTGCAATGGCGCAACCGCCGCATCGATTTTTCCACGTTGTTCACATTGCGCGAAAGCCTGCGCGACATCCCAAACACCGCCCGGCTCGCCCGGGCACGGATGGCCGACGACGTCTACGCACTTGAAGCCGTCGCTGGCGATGCCGAGTTGTCGGCGCTTGCCAACAGCCGCGCGGCCGTCGAACTGCTGTGGGATGTGTGTCAGCTGCCCGACTACCGCAAGATCTCGGCGACCAACCACGCCGAACTCGTCGGCACGCTCTACAAGGCGCTGCGCACCGGCGATGAAAAAATTCCCGAAGACTGGTTTGCAAAGCAGGTTGCCTTCAGCGACCGCACGGACGGCGATATCGACACGCTGTCGAACCGATTGGCCCACATCCGGACCTGGACCTTCGCATCCAACCGCGCAAACTGGCTGCGCGATCCCGTGCACTGGCAAAACCGGACCCGCGAGATCGAAGACCAGCTCTCGGATGCCCTGCACGAGCGGCTGACACAGCGGTTCGTCGACCGGCGCACGTCGGCCCTCGTCAAAGGCATGCGCGACAAGGACCAACTGTCGGCTGAAATCGCTGACGATGGCGCCATCAACGTCGAGAGCCATTATGTCGGGCGTCTTAAGGGCTTCCGCTTCATCGCGGACGGGCCGTCGTCGGAGGGCGTGAACCTGAAGGCTGCGCGCGCGGCGGCGACACAAGTCGTCTCGCGTGAACTCGGCATGCGGACGCGGCGCGTGGTGGCGGCGAAGGCCGATGCCTTCAAGCTGAGCCGCAAAGGGTTGGTACTGTGGCGCAACGATGAGATCGCCGAACTGACAGCCGCCGACGATCCGCTGAAGCCGAATGTGACGCTGCTAGTCGATGATGCGATCTCGGCCGCCGATCGCGAAAAATTGCAAGCACGGCTTGAGGCCTGGGTCGCCGAGATGGTTGCCGACAAACTGAAGCCGCTGGCCGAACTGTCGAAAGCCGAACATGTGACGGGCCTCGCCCGTGGCATCGCATTCCAGCTCAAGGAAAACTTCGGCATTCTCAAGCGCGATACGGTCGCCGACGAGATCAAGTCGCTCGATCAACCCGCGCGCGCGCAACTGCGCAAGTATGGTGTCCGGTTTGGCGCCTTCAACGTGTTTTTCCCCCCGATGCTGAAGCCAGCGGCGGCCGATCTTGCGCTGTCGCTCTGGTGCATCAAACACGCGGCCACTGCCGGGTTGTCGCGCGAGGCGCTGCCCGAACCCCCGCGCGCCGGGTTGACATCGGTCATCGCCGATCCAGCTGTGAGCGACGTGTTTTATCGGGCCGCCGGTTATCACCTGTGCGGCCCGCGCGCGGTGCGCCTCGATATTTTAGAGCGGCTTGCCGATCTCATCCGCCCGTTGCTGGCCTGGCGTCAGAGTAAAGAGCCTGGCGCCCAACCTCAGACACCGCCACGCGGATCAACCGGCGAAGGCGCGTTCACGGTTCTGCCGGAGATGATGTCCATCCTGGGATGTTCGCCCGATGAACTGTCGGCGGTTTTAAAGTCGCTCGGGTTCTGGAACGAAAAGCGTCTCGTCAAGCCGGTCGCAGTGGTGAGCGCCACGGTGGTCGCACCCCCGTCGACAGAAGTCCCGGCAACCGAGAACGCCGCAGGTTCACATGCGCCAGTTGCCACGCCCGAAAGCAGCGCGCCGATGCTCGCCGGTGACGCACCGCCGCCAGACGCCCCGCTGCTTGACGCCGTCGCGACCACGCCAATGGTCGAAACGGACGTGGCAGCCGACGTATCAGCCGACGTGAACGCCGCTCCAGACGCAGTTCTGACAGCGCAAGCCGAGGACGTGGCCGAAACCACCGCAGCCGTGCCACCGCCCGCAGATGAACCAAAGTACGAAGATGTGTGGCGGCCCCGTCGCCCCCATCATCACGGTCGCGGTGAGGGACGCAACGAACCTCGTGGCGAGCGGACCCCGCGCGAGCCGCGCCGCGATCGGTCGGAACGCTATCGTCCGGTCCAAGCGCCCGCCCAGCAGGTTGCCGAGGGTGGGGTTGTGGCCGCCGATGGCACGGCTCTGGCTGCAGGCGACGCAACGGCCCGCGCCTCTCACCGGTCGCCGCCTCGCGATGGCGAACAAAACCGCGATCAGAACCGGCGACGCGATCGCCGCGCCGATGCCCCGCGTCCAGCAGACGGCACAAAACCGCCAGAACGCACGGATGCACGCCCTGATCAGCGCGCAGATCAGCGTGGTGGTCGCAGCAACAGTGCACCCGGCGGTGGGCGCGCCGATCAGAGGGGCGGCGGTGATCGGAGCGGTGATCGGAGCGGTGATCGCGGCAGCGATCGGCCCCGCGGCAACCGGGATCGCGATCAGCGCGACGACCGGCGCGGGCCCAAAGTGATCTCGGCGTCGCCAGCCAAAGCTGCCTCACCATCTGACAGCCCGTTTGCTGCGTTGTCGGCGTTGCGCGAGCAGTTGGCAAACCGGGGCAAGGAAAAGAACTCCAACTGAGCCTCGGGCGACACGGGGATACGGTGACCATGACGAAGGTCGCGCAGAATGCCGATGAAGATGCCGCCGGTGATGCCGCCGGTGATGCCGCCGGGAATGGCTGCAAAGAGAGTGGCCCCGACAGCCGCGGCCTGCTCGGTCAGCGGCTGGACAAATGGCTATGGCACGCGCGGACGGCGCGGACGCGGACGATTGCTGCGGCTCTCGTGACCGAAGGAAAGGTACAGATCAATGGCGTAAAAATTGAAAAACCCGCGCAGACGGTGCGGGTCGGGGATACGCTGACCGTCGTCATGCGTGAGCAGGTTCATGTCTTGCGCGTGATGGGTTTTTCCCAGCGTCGCGGAAGCGCAACGGTCGCGTCAAGCCTCTATCTCGATCTGACGGTACGGGTCAGCCCTGAGGTGCGGGCGACGCTAGAACAGCTGCGGCGGGATATGAGCGACGGCCTCCGCGACACCGGCAGCGGGCGTCCAACCAAGCGGGACCGTCGCAATATCGACCGGTTCAAGCAAGGCTCGTGACCGTGTTGCCCCGCTGAGTGGTTCGTGCTGTATGATCACATCAATCAGGCCGCACGTAGATTTGCATCAAAGCCTTAATCACGGGCGCACGCGAGTATACGACCGGTGTAGATGTCAACTGGGCCGCGCCGAACGGTCCGCGCGCGCCAAATGGACCAGGAAGACGTGAATGACGTACATCGTCAACGATAACTGCATCAAGTGTAAGTTCACCGACTGTGTTGAAGTCTGCCCGGTCGACTGCTTTTACGAAGGCGAGAACATGCTCGTCATCAACCCCGACGAGTGCATCGATTGCGGCGTGTGCGAGCCCGAATGCCCCGTCGAAGCGATCAAGCCCGATACCGAACCCGGGCTTGAAAAATGGCTGGAGGTGAACCGCAAGTATGCCGACAGCTGGCCCAATATTACCGCCAAGAAAGATGCACCGGCCGACGCCGACGCGTTCAAGGATGAAAAAGGAAAGTTCGAAAAATATTTTTCTCCCACGCCGGGTACCGGCGACTAGGAACGACCCACTAAATCGCCGGTTTTTTCGAGGCGAATCATCCACATTTAGTCCAATTCAGGGCCGGGGACCTTAACGGCGTCGTGACGGAAGTCGCGACCCGCGCTTCTGTTTGCGTGAAAAACGTGCTACTGTGTCTTTGTGATCAAAGATCCTAGACATAGTTAGAACGGAACGGAACGTTCGTGGTCGAGTAGACTTACGGGCGGGGAAGAGGCGTGTTTGCTGGCTCCCGTCGTGTCATTCTCCTGTGTTGGAGTGTCGCAAGACAGGCCTGTAACGTGACCATTCGATCTCCGTTTAACGCTGTTGCGGCAGCAGGTGACGGGTTTGGAATGGGCAAATGCAGGCAAGTCTCGGCCGGGGCGATGGCAACATCGCTCTGACTTCACGATCCAAGGGCGCCGTGACGGCGTGCCTGCTAGCGGTCTGACCCCGGAGCTCTGCTCCCTTTGGTCGGGGCGCACACGTGGGTTCTACATTGTTCTTAATAGAGTGAGACGCCGCCGATGGCCCAGAAGCAGAAATCGAAGATCACCGTGGCTGCCAAAACCGTGGCCGGAAAAACAGTGATTGGCAAGAGTGTGGTTTCAAACGGAGGCAAGGTGCGCGCACCTCTAAAGACAGTGACCAAACCTTTGGCTGCTAAATCGTCTGCTGCGAAGGCTGGATCGGCAAAGCCCGGATCTGCGAAAACCGTGTCCGCAAGGGCTGGCGTCGTCAAGGCCATGGCAAAGCCAAATGCGGCAAAGATGACGGCTGGCAAGGCGATCGGCAAGACAGCCGCCAAGGTGACGGCTTCGAAAACTGGCTCCGCAAAGGCCGCAGGCGCCAAGGTGCTGTCCAAGGCAACCCTCAAGGCGGCGCCCGCGAAAGTCATTCCCGGGAAAGCGCCTCTAAAAGCTCCCGTTAAAGTCGCTTTGAACGCCAAGGCCGCATCAACGCCCACAGTGAGGCCCACAGTGAGGCCCACAGTGACGCCCGCTGTGAAACCGGTCGCCAAGCCTGCCCCCGTGGTGGCGGCCAACAAGGTCGTGGCGCAGGCCAGCGCGGCCAACCCCAAACTCGGCTCGGCTCCCAAGGCGATGA
>JBBRKD010000137.1:0-5664 GCA_038218255.1 Hyphomicrobiales bacterium
CTTGCTCCCAAAGCAAGTGCTCTACCAAGCTGAGCTACGCCCCGACACAGGCGCAACTGTTTGAACCGGGCTCGCTGCCGGGTCAAGGGCGCAGGCTGGGGCAGAGGCTGGAATTATCGTGTTGAGCTGAAAATACGGTGCAGGACGCGGTCGCCGGGCCTGAGGCCGATCCGGGCGGCTGATCCACCAGCCAATTCAAGGACGGCGAGAACTGGACCCTGCGAAGCGATGATGGCTTCCGAGAATGGCTCGGTCATGGCCTCGATCCGGTGAATGACACCATCGGCGCGGATGAACACCATATCGAGGGGGATGTACGTGTTGCGCATCCACATCGTGACTTCGCGCGGCTCGGGTGAGGGAAACAGCATGCCCTGACCGTCCGGCAACGACGTCCGATACATGAGGCCGAGCGCCATTTCGTCGGGCGAGGTTGCGACTTCGACGTCGATGGGCCGCTCCTGGCCAGATACCACCAGCACCAGACGTTCTTGCAACGGCTTGGCCTGGGCTGGGCGTACCATGTCGAGGCGAAGTTCTCCGGGCGCAACACACAAAAACAGGGCCGCGCTAAGCGCAGCCCTGGCTATTGTATTCGATCGACGAGCGTTCACAGGGCGGTCTCCGCTCAGATCGCGCGGCTCATTTCAGTTCGCGCGGCTCAGTGCTGAGACGGCAAACTCGTCTGCACGCCATCAGGCCGAAGTTCGGCCGCCATGCAGCCCTTACAACCGTGGCCCCACCGGACCTGTACGATTTGTCCCGGGCGCAGTTCGGTGAAACCGAAACGGCGCAATGTTTCCATGTGAACGAAAATGTCCGGCGTATTGTCGCCGCGGGTCAAGAAACCAAATCCACGGATCCGGTTGAACCACTTGACCAACGCGCGTTCCCAATCGCTTTCGGGCTCCACGATGACGTGGGTGCGCTGAGGCAGCTGGGAGGGATGGATCGCGGTTGATTCATCCATGCTGATGATGCGGAACGCCTGCATGCCTTTCGGCCGCTTGAGCACCTGGCAGTGAACACGCGCACCTTCGTACGCTGTTTGGAACCCGCCAGCCCGCAGACATGTGACGTGTAGCAAGATGTCACCAACGCCATCGTCAGGGATGATGAAACCATAACCTTTCGAGGCGTCGAACCACTTGATCGAGCCGGCAATCTCGATGACTTCGAGACCGTCTTCGAGCCGCTCCAGCTCCATGTCAGCCGGTGTTTTCGACTGAGAAAGATTTGGCGGAAGCTTCGTGTCCCCCATATGCATAACCCCACTATACTTGTTGATTTTTCTACTTGTCGCGTCTACCTAAAGTTGTTAGCCCCGGTTTTAAGTCGCGTCCCACAACGGGATTTTTAGGTCGCCGATGCCCTCAGGACCGACTCAAACCCGGTTAACCATTGCACGATAGCACCGCAGCAAGGCGTCGCTAGCGTTTATTTCATCAGCATGCGGTTTTATCTGTTCGTCAGCACCCATATCCACAGTGATCGGGCAAAACTTCTGCTCGTTTTTTCAATGGCTTCAGCCCTCAATTGGTGAGCTGCAAGAGAGGTGTGCAAAGGTACGTTTGGGACAAAAAACGTCTCTTTGCGACGGCTACACGACAGTTCCGTGACCATTTTTTCGCCACGAATCGGCCAAGAAGCGCTCAGTTTTGCCGCAGTGCGGCCGTTTCTGCACACGCTGGGGCGTCACATGAGGCTCCATCAAGCGGGACTCCACGCAGGTTGCACCCAGTTCGTTCGCCGCAGCTGTCTGTCCCGGCTGTTTGTCCCGCCTGACTTTACCGCCGGGACGCTCGTGCAATGCGGGTATGAAGCGGTCGATGCGCCGTTGATCCTGGATCTGCCGTATGATGGTCAACACACAACAAACTCCAAGGAAGGCAACGTTCGATGAAATATCTTCACACCATGGTGCGGATCGCCGATCCAGTCACTGCGCTGGCGTTCTATTGTGACGGGCTAGGGCTCCAGGAGACGCGCCGTGTTGACAGCCCCCAGGGGCGCTTCACGCTGATCTTTTTGGCAGCACCTGCCGATAGCGACCGGGCGGCGGCGGAAAAAGCGCCGCTGCTGGAGTTGACCCACAACTGGGACCCCGAAGTGTACACAGGCGGCCGCAACTTCGGGCATCTGGCGTTTGAAGTCGACGACATTTATGCGACCTGCCAGCATTTGGCGGACAACGGCATCGTGATCAACCGCCCGCCCCGCGACGGGCGCATGGCGTTCGTTCGCTCGCCCGATGGGATTTCGGTCGAGTTGCTACAGAAGGGTGCTGCCCTTCCGCACGCGGAACCGTGGCTGTCGATGGCCAATACGGGCGTCTGGTGAACGGGCCCGTGCCGCGAACGGCCGCCATCGTCGGCGCGGGTCCGGCGGGGTTGATGGTGGCTGAACAGCTGGCCGCGCAGGGCGTCAGCGTCACCGTCTATGACCGCATGCCATCACCGGGGCGCAAGTTCTTGATGGCAGGGCGCGGCGGGCTCAATTTGACCCACAGCGAGGACACAGCCCTGTTGGCCACCCGGTATGGCGCAGCATCAGCCAACGTCGAACGCGCGCTGTCTGTGTGGTCGCAGACGGATACGGTCGCGTGGGCGAACGGGCTTGGGATTGAAACGTTCGTTGGCAGCAGCGGCCGGGTATTCCCAACCGGGATGAAAGCCTCTCCGCTGCTACGCGCTTGGCTGCGCCGTCTCGACGCGCTCGGCGTGCGCTTGCAGACGGGACATGAGTGGCGCGGGTTCGACCGCGACGGCGCGCTCATATTTGCCACCTCAGCAGACGGCGAAAGCTGTGTTCAATCCGACGTCGTGGTGCTGGCACTTGGCGGGGCCAGCTGGCCCAGGCTCGGCTCCAATGGCGCATGGCTTGATCGGCTCTCGCGCGAGGGCGTTCCCGTCAGTCCGTGGGTCGCTTCAAACTGCGGCGTGCGCGTTGCGTGGTCAGACCATTTGGCTGAGCGGCATGCGGGCGCACCTTTGAAGCGCATTGCGATCACGGTTGGCGGGCGGACGATGCGCGGCGAGGCCATCCTCACGCGAACGGGGCTGGAGGGTGGCGCGGTGTATGCGCTGGGTCCCGACATTCGGGCCGAACTTAGCGCGCATGGCCGGGCGGAGTTGAGCCTCGATCTGCGGCCCGACATGACCCGCGAAGAGCTTGGCCGCCGGCTCTCGGCTGCACGCGGCAAACAATCGACGGCGACGTTTCTCAAGCGCGCCCTCAAACTCACACCGGCAGCCCTCGCCTTGATGCACGAGGCGAAGCTGTTGCCTGCCGAGGGCATGGCGCTCGCGCAGCGGATCAAAGCGGTGCCCATCACGGCGATCGGGACGGCTGGGCTGGACCGGGCTATTTCATCGGCAGGTGGCGTAGCATTTGAGGGGATGGATGAGGCAGGAATGCTCAAGGCGCGGCCGGGCGTGTTTGTCGCTGGAGAAATGCTCGATTGGGATGCGCCGACTGGGGGGTATCTCCTGCAGGCCACGTTTTCCACCGCAGTGCTGGCCGCGCATGGGGCCAGGGCTTGGCTCGACCGCAGCTCCACCTGAAAAGAGCATTCTATTTCGTTACTTTATTTCATGTGAAATCTGGTGCTTTAGATATGACAAAACACGCCTTCACTTGAGAATAGCATTCCCCTAACACGCTCAGATCATTTGATAGGTCTCAGCCCATGAACCCGATTGCCAGCGCGCAACTTGATGCCGAACTCGCAGCGCACCCGACGCTTGTTGGGCGCTTGCAGGCGATCGCTGCCAACGTTCCCGGCCGCATCGCGTTTTCGACCAGCCTCGGCATCGAGGATCAGGCCGTGCTGCATGCGATCGCAGACGTCGGCGTCGCCGTCGACGTGTTCACGCTCGATACCGGACGCCATTTTCCCGAAACGCTCGATGTGATTGAGGCCAGTGTCCAACGGTACGGCATTCCGATCCGCGTCATCGCGCCCGATGCGAGCGACCTCGAAGCCCTGGTCGACCGCGATGGCGTCAACGGGTTTCGCCACAGTATCGACGCCCGACTGGCGTGCTGCGATGTTCGAAAAGTCCGCCCGCTGAACCGCGCGCTGGCCGGGGCCTATGGCTGGATGACCGGCCTCAGGCGCGAGCAATCAGCAGGACGTGGCGAAATCGGCTTTGCGCAGTGGGATCAGGCGGCTCAGCTCATAAAACTGAACCCCATCGCCGATTGGACACTTGCGGCCCTCGAAGCCTATATCAGCGAGAACGCCATTCCGGTGAATGCGCTCCACGCGCGCGGCTATCCCTCGATCGGCTGCCAGCCGTGCACGCGGGCGGTGCGTCCTGGAGAAGATATCCGCGCGGGGCGTTGGTGGTGGGAACACGACGGCAGCACGGAGGACGGCAAGGAGTGCGGGTTGCACAACCGCCCAACTGGAAAGACAGCTGCGACGACAGCTGAGAAGATTGCCGACCAGGCCGCGTCGAACTTGGACACGCGATCGAGGGGAGTGCTCGCATGACGGTCGCCATCTCGCATCTCGATCTGCTCGAAGCCGAAGCGATCCATATTTTCCGGGAAGCGGCAGCCCAGTTTCGCAAGCCGGTGTTGATGTACTCGATCGGTAAGGATTCTACCGTCCTGCTCCATCTGGCGCGCAAGGCGTTCTATCCAGGCAAGCTGCCCTTCCCGCTCCTGCACATCGATACGAGGTGGAAATTCCACGAAATGATCGCGTTTCGCGACAAGACCGCGCGCGAGTTCGGGCTCGATCTGCTCGTGCATACCAACCAGGACGGGCTCGCGCGCAACGTGAACCCGTTCAACTATTCGCCGTCGGTTTATACCGACGTGATGAAGACGGTCGGCTTGAAGCAGGCACTCGACGCGCATGGCTTTGATGCTGCCTTTGGCGGCGCACGGCGCGATGAGGAAGCCTCGCGCGCCAAGGAACGCGTGTTCTCGTTCCGCGCCGTTGGCCACCGTTGGGACCCGCGCAAGCAACGTCCGGAGATGTGGCGTCTGCTCAACGGGCAGCTCGGGCCTGGCGAAACGGTGCGGGTGTTTCCGCTGTCCAATTGGACCGAGCGCGACGTGTGGCGCTACATCCAGCGCGAAAAGCTCGACATTGTGCCGCTCTATCTTGCTGCCGAACGGCCAACCGTGGAGCGGGGCGGGCAATTGCTCGTCGTGGATGATGCGCGGTTCCCTCTGCGCGAGGGCGAAACGCCTGTGATGCGGTCGGTGCGGTTCAGAACGCTTGGCTGCTACCCGCTCACGGCCGCCGTGCTGTCTGACGCGCGCGATCTGGATGCGGTGGTTACCGAAACGCTGACGGCCAAGTCGTCGGAACGCCAGGGCCGCCTGATCGATCACGACCAGTCGGGCGCGATGGAGAAGAAGAAGCAAGAGGGCTATTTTTGACATGTCGAAAACCGCTGCCCGCAAGATCGACGCGCCGACCGTCAGGCCAGCGCCAAACCCTGCACCGCCACGCCGCGAGCCCGATCTCCACGTCGCTCGCGTGGCTGGATCGGCGCGCGAGCTCAACGGCATTCTGCGCCTGTTGACGTGCGGATCAGTGGACGATGGCAAATCAACGCTCATTGGGCGATTGCTGTGGGACGCGTCTGACCTGCATGACGATCAGCGCGCGGTGATCGAACGCTCGGCAAGCCAGGGCGGGGC
>JBBRKD010000138.1:0-5650 GCA_038218255.1 Hyphomicrobiales bacterium
AGGCTGAGCTGGTTGCGGTGGCTGGCGCGTGCGTCGAAGTCTATTCGGCTGAGCCATCGGACGATCTGATCGCGTTGCAGCAGGCGCACCTCAAGATGCCGGGCGCAAGCGCCGCTGAGCCCGAGAGAGCCGGGTGCGTGCTGGTGATTGGGCGCGCGTGGCGGGCGGACGATTTCAAAGATGCGGCGTGCGCGATTGGTGCCCTTGAAGGCGACGACGCTACAGCCTTCGCGCAGGCTGCACGGCGGGCCGGTGTGCCGGTGAACGTCGTCGATACGCCAGCGCTCGGGACCTTCAACTTCGGCACCATCGTCAACCGTTCGCCGATCGCGATCGGGATCAGCACCGACGGGGCGACGCCCGTCCTTGGGCAGATGATCCGTAGCCGGATTGAAGCTGTACTTCATCCAGCGCTCGGGGCGTGGGCCGCGCGGGCCAAAACTTTGAGGGATGCCGTGAAGGCACGGCTGCCGATGGGGGCTGCGCGGCGCGATCTGTGGAGGCGGTATGCGGACCGCGCGCTCGCGGCGCAGGCCCCACCGACGGCTTTAGACGTCGAAGCGTTTTTCCATGCAGCGCCGGTGGCCGGGCGCGGATCGGTCGCGCTTGTGGGGGCGGGGCCCGGCGATCCGGAACTCATCACGCTCAAGGCGTTGCGGGCGTTGCAGTCGGCGGACGTTATTCTTTACGACCGGCTGGTGGGACCTGCGATCCTGGAATTCGGGCGGCGGGAAGCAAAGCGCATTCTCGTTGGCAAAACCGGCGGGGGCACATCGTGCCGCCAGAGCGATATCAGCGCCACGATGGTCGCGCTCGCGTTGGAGGGCAAACGCGTCATCCGGCTCAAGGGCGGGGACCCTATGGTGTTTGGGCGCGCGAACGAAGAGCTCGACGCGTGCCGAGCGGCTGGAATTTCGGTCGAGGTCGTGCCGGGGATTTCAGCAGCGCTCGGGGCTGCCGCCGAGCTTGGGCTGTCGCTGACGGATCGCAAGCTCGCGCGGCGGCTACAGTTCGTAACCGGGCATTCCGAAAGCGGGCACGCGCCCGATCACGACTGGCCGCGGCTCGCCGACCCATGGACGACGACGGTGTTTTATATGGGTGGGCGGACGTTTGCGGCGATGCTGCCGCAGCTGCTGGCGGCTGGGCTTGAGGCTGATACGCCAGCGGTTGCGATCTGCGGCGCGACCACCGCGCGGAGCCACCATGTGACCACGACGGTTGGCGACTTACCGGCCGCGATTGCGACGCTGGAGCCTGGGTTGCCGTGTCTCATTCTCGTGGGGCGGGCGGTCGGGCTGATCACCAAGCGTGAGGCGGTGGACGCCGTGTCAGTCGAACCTTTGCTCACCGGCCCGTTGCCGGCTGATCTGGGATAACAACCGCCAGAAAAGCGTGCGGCGGTGTCCCCGTTCAGAGACACCGCCGCTAAAGCGCCGGGATTACGCAAAACCTGAAGTCTCAGCGCACGCTTAGATTATGGACACAGATTTATTTCAATTGTGCAAACGACCGCATTTTTTGTCGATCACATTGTGTTGCAGATCCTACCGGTGTGGGTGCCCTGGCCACAAGAGCCCGCCGACAACGGGCACCGTCACCCAATGTGGCAGGACGTGGACGACCATCGAGAGTAGCTTTGGGATGACACCGGGGACCGAGACCGAGTGACCCCAGAAAAAGGCATTGACGGCTTGGCGTGCCACATCCTCAGACGACAGGGCCGGGATGAGCCAACGGTAGAGCGCGCGATCGGCCCCCATGTCCGCATGGAAGTCGGTTTCAACGGGACCGGGCGCGACCACGGTCATGCGCACGCCAAACCCCGTCAACTCCTCGGCGAGGGCTTGCGTGAATGAACAGACGCACGCTTTGCTGGCGTAGTAGGCGGCCTGGTAGGCGCCGGGAATATAGCCACCAAGCGAGGACACGTTCAGGACGCCGCCACGCGCACGGGCGACCATTCCAGGCAGGGCGTGCCGCGTCAGGCGGACGAGTGCTGCCACGTTGACGTTGAACAGGTTGTCGATGTCGGCGGCTGCGTGCGTGTGGAGCAGGCCGGCCATTCCAAGGGCAGCCGAATTGACCAAAACATCCAGATAGAGGCCGTGCGCGGCCAGTGCCGCGTCGATGATTGCGGGGGCGTCGAGGGACGCGACGTCGAGCGCCAGGGTGTGGACGCGGGCGGAGGCTGCAAACGTTGCACGGGCTTGGGCCAGGCGCTCGGCGTTGCGGGCGATGAGCAGGACCGTGCCGCCTTCGTCGTGGAAGCGGCGCGCGATCGCAAGGCCGATGCCGGATGAGCCGCCGGTGACGACGACAGCCGGTGTCAGCCCGGCGACGGCTGCCAACGCGTCCGGTGTTGGCTTGGCATAGCGGGCCAACCAACGGTCGAGCAGAGAACGAGGCATGAGGTCTCCTGGGGGGCTCTCCTGAGCACAGTGTTCAAGACACCATGAACACGCCGTCGGACTGATGGCCAAAGGGCAAGAGCGCGCGCCCGCCCGAAAGACATCGAACACGCTCGCTCCGCAGGCCGGTTTCAGTGGGCGGAGAGCCACGCTTCGGCTTCGTCGGGAGAAAACGAATACTCAGCGCCGCGCACGCCGGAATTCATCCGCGCGCCTTCGGAAATCTTGACCAGGGCGAAGCGGCCGTGGTGGGGACCCTTGCCGACCTTCTCGAGCCGGTAGCCCTTAGCGGCGGCCATCCGCGTGATCTGCTTCTCATGGGTGTTCGTCATCGGTGCGCTCCGGATTTATACTGCAGACGCTACACGAGACCGACCCGCGGCAACAGGCTTCATCGCAGGCGGGGACAGGTCTGGCTTTGGCGCTGACAACGCCTGCGGCAGGGAATACGGTTGTGCATGGACACATTGACGGTCGCACCACCTTTGCCGCCCACCTTCGATCCGCTCGCCCTGAGGGTTGAGCTGACGGGGCTGTTTCACGGGGCGGGGAGCAATGCGGAGGCGGCGCGACCAGCGTTGATCGTTCGCCTCAAAGAGCTGGTGCGGATCGCCCGAACTGCGGCCCGCGACCACCTCGAAGCTGATTGCAATGGGCGGCGATGCGCGGCCGGGCTGTCGCTCTTCCAGGACGAGCTGATCAAGCTAATCTACGACTACAAGGTCACCCACGTCTGGCGCGCAACGAATCCGTCGGACGCCGAGCGGATGTCGCTGGTTGCGACCGGAGGCTATGGGCGAGGACTGCTCGCGCCGGGATCTGATATCGATCTGCTCTTCCTGTTGCCCTACAAACAGACGGCATGGGGAGAAAGCGTCGCTGAATCAATCCTCCATGTGCTGTGGGACTTGGGGTTCAAGGTCGGGCACGCGACGCGCACGATCGACCAGTGCGTGAAGCTCGCCCAAAGCGACGTGACGATCTGCACCTCGCTGCTGGACGCCCGCCTCATCCACGGCGACCAGCGTCTGTTTCAAGAGCTCGAACAGCGCTTTGCGAACGATGTCGTGCGCGGCACAGCGCGTAAGTTTATCGACGCGAAGATGACTGAGCGGCACGAGCGGCACACCAAGACGGGACAATCGCGCTACCGGGTTGAGCCCAATATCAAAGACGGCAAGGGGGGTCTTCGCGACCTCCACACGCTTCATTGGCTCGCGAAATATGCCTATGGCGATGATGTTGGACCGCAAGCCATCGCAGACGGCCTGTTCACGGCAGAAGAAGTACAAACGTTTCGGCGCTGTGAGGACTTCCTGTGGACCGTGCGATGCTTCCTGCACTTCCTCACCGGGCGGCCGGAAGAACGGCTGACGTTTGAACTGCAGCCGCAGATGGCGGCGGCCCTTGGCTATGCCGAGCGTGGCGGGCAACGTGCCGTCGAACGGTGCATGAAGCATTATTTTCTGGTGGCCAAGGACGTGGGGTCGCTGACGACGATCCTGTGCTCGGCGCTCGAAATGCGGCAGATGAAAGCGACCCCCGGGCTGTCTGGCCTTATCAACCCGCTGAGCTGGATGACCCGACGGGAAATCCGCCGCAAGACGGATTTTCGCGTCGACAACGACCGTTTGAATATCGCCGACCCGGAGGTGTTTCACCGCGATCCGGTCAACATCATCCGGTTTTTTGCCCACGCCGAACACATCGACGCGGCGCTCCATCCCGACGCAATCCGCCAGTTGCGGCAGTCGCTCCGGCTGATCGATACGAAACTCAGGGCCGACCCGGAAGCCAACCGCATTTTTCTCGACTTGCTGACCGGACGGGTGAACCCTGAAGCCACATTGCGGCGCATGAACGAACTGGGCGTGTTAGAGCGGTTCGTGCCGCAGTTCCGGCGTGTGGTCGCGATGATGCAGTTCAACATGTATCATCACTATACGGTCGATGAGCATCTCATCCAGACGGTCGGCAATCTGACCGCAGTCGAGACCGGATCGTCGAAAGCCGAACTGCCGCTATCGGCGACCTTGATGCCGCAAATTCAGAACCGGAAGGTTCTGTTCGTGGCGGCCTTTCTCCACGATATTGGGAAGGGACGGACGGAAGATCATTCGACCGTTGGCGCGCGCGTTGCACGGCAGGTGTGTCCGCGCTTCGGGCTGACGGCCGCCGAAACTGATAGTGTCGCTTGGCTGATCGAGCAGCATCTCACCATGAGCAACATCGCCCAAAGCCGGGACATCTCCGACCCCAAGACGATCCGCGATTTCGCCGACATCGTGCAGAGCCCGGAACGGTTAAAGATGCTGGTCGTGCTGACCACCGCCGATATTCGCGCCGTGGGACCGGGCGTCTGGAACGGCTGGAAGGGGCAACTGTTGCGGACGCTCTATTACGAAACCGAGCCGCTGGTCGCGGGCGGCCATACCCAAATCGAACGCGGGCAGCGCGTTTCGGCTGCCATCGGGGCGCTTCGCGCGCGGCTCAACGACTGGCCGGAGGGCGATGTCGATCGCTTCATCGAGCGGCAGTTTCCTGACTACTGGTTGCGCACCGACACCGACCAGCAGGCCGAACATGCGGCCTTGATCCAGCGCGCGGTTACGACGGGACAGTCGCTCGTGACGGCGGCAAAGACCGACGCCTTCAAGGCCATCACGGAGTTGACGATCTTTGCGCCCAATCACGCGCGCTTGCTCGCACTCTTTGCCGGCGCGTGTGCCGCGGCGGGTGCCAACATCTCGGGCGCTCACATCACGACGACGCGCGATGGATTTGCGCTCGACACGTTCCTGCTGGCGCGGGACTTCACGACCGAAGAGGACGAGTTGCGGCGCACGAAGCGGATCGCGGAAGCGATCGACGCTGTGCTGCGCGGGCAAGTTGAACTGGCGACCCTGATTGCCAAGCGGAGACCCGGCACGTATCGCGCGGCGGCGTTCAAGGTTGCGCCGGAAGTGATCATCAACAACCAGTTGTCAGACCGCTTCACGGTGATCGAAGTCGCCGGGCTCGACAGGACTGGATTGCTGTACGATCTTACGTCGACGCTGTCTGATTTGAGCCTGGATATTGCGTCGGCTCACATCACCACGTTTGGGGAGAAGGCCGTCGATGTGTTCTATGTGACCGATCTCATGGGCAAGAAGCTCGAAAACATCGAACGGCACAAGACCGTTCGCGCGCGGCTCGAAGCGGTGCTGGCGGACGGAAATCCGCTGTAAGCCCACGTC
>JBBRKD010000139.1:0-5632 GCA_038218255.1 Hyphomicrobiales bacterium
GGCCTCACCATTTTGGTAGTTCGGGGATCTGGGCCGGTGCCGAAACGTCCCTCACGAGACACTCAGCAACACCCCACCCGCGCTCTAACGAAGCGACTGTATGCCCTCCGGTTGATCCGCGCCGGACGTGCTTCACTGACGCGAAACTTGCACACGATCCGGGCCAGCTGATGGGTTCCCGAACACCGCGTTAGAACCCTTTTTCCCCCGACAAACCCAGCTCGCGAACCGGTCCCCCATGGGAAAAAGGTGACGCCAACTCTAAGAGCGATTTCGCCCCCGGGGATAACTTTGCCGCGCTCAGATGGATAAACGCCTATCCGGCCACTTCGTCTCCGATGAACACGGGCGCGAAACCGCCGCCGGGGGTGCGGAAATTCGTGGTCTGGCCTTGATACAGCCGCGCCGCCACAAGTTGCACTGCGCCCGCATAGGTATAATTGCGCAAATCAGCTTTCAGGCTCTGGACCGCGCCGTCGATCACCATTGTCCGCGCGCTTGGTTGAACAATCGCCTGCGCGACGTAGCTGCCGGTCTGGATTTCGGCCCACACTTTCTTCGCGATCTTGTCGCCCCGGTAGGCGGCTTTGCCACCGTATCCCGACACCGGCTTGAAAAACATCCGCTTGCGCTGTGCCCACAGCGCGTCCGTATTGGCTGGCGTCACCAGGACCGTCGGCGGAATGCCTGCCATCAGCGTTGCCCGCGTGGCCGCATCCACCCCCCAGACCGTCAGCCGGGCCTCGTCGGTCAACAGGGTTAGATTGCGTTTGTTCGCGAACACCGCGTGTGCGTGGGGGTTCGGCGTCACGGCCACGTCGCCTGCGAGATAGCCTGCGCGGATTGCAGCGCTCGCTGGCGTCGCCAACGCGAAGTCGGTCAGTCGATTATAGATGAGGTCGATCCGGTCTGTTCCCAGCCAAAGTGCGCCGTTTCGGTGCGCAAACGCGTCGGGTGCTGCGATCACGGCGTGCAAACCGTGCGCTTTGAACAGCCGCTGGAACAGCACGAACTCTGGATAAAGATACTGTTCCTCGGGCGCTTCGTCGACGATGGCGATCGTGCGAAGCGGAACGGTCCGCCCCTGCAAGCGCCATTCGGTCTTGAAGTTTTCGATGAATGCGGCGAGCAGCGCGCTGAGTTCCATCCGCACTGGTGCTGTCACTTGCATCTTCATGCAGCAACTGCGCTGGGCGTGCATCAAGTACGCGTTGATCAGGGCCCCGCCCGCATTTGTGTTGATCTCGATCAGCTTTGGGCCGTCCGGCCCCAAGTGAAAGTCATATCCCATGAACACGCCAACCGGGCCGGGCACGAACCTGGCGATCTCGGGCGCGCCTTCAAGCGCTGCCTGTTGGTAGGCGTGCATCGCCACGACACGCTCGATCGCCTCGATGATGACGCGCATTTGGTTTGCATGCGCGGTCGACAGAAACAGGGGTTGGGCTGCAAGCAAATGGGGATGGGTTGTCGCAAGATGGCGGCAGAACGCTGCATCGCCGACGACCTCTTCTGCCGCGCGGCACAGGGCGTCCACGTCAAGCGTCAGGCAGCGGCAATCGGTGTTCCAGTGCTCGATGGATCGTCCGTTGTCCAAGGTCATTCGCACTCGCTGTCCCGTCATCTAGCGCTCACACATCGGAGCCACTTATATGGGCGACTGACCCCAACACCGCCATGGTTCGCGTGCTAAACTTCGACAAGAGCTTGAGCCATACCGGAGCCGCGCCCCATGACGACTGCGACCGTTGCCACGTCCGACACCGCCGCCAACCCCCTTCTCAGCCGCTGGTCTGGTCCTTTCGGCCTCGCCCCGTTCGCCAAAATCGAAGCCAAGCACTTCGCACCAGCCTTCAATGTCGCGCTTGCCGAGCACTCAGCCGAGATCAAGGCCATCGCTGCCAACCCGGCCAAGGCGACGTTTGCCAACACCCTGCTTGCGCTCGAAAAAGCTGGTGCGAACCTCAACCGCGTCGCCGATGTCTTCTTCAATCTGACGAGCGCCGACACCTCGCCCGCCCTGCAGAAGATCGAGCGCGCCATGGCGCCCAAGCTCTCCAAGCACGGCAGTGCGATCTATCTCAACGCCAAACTCTTTGCCCGCATCGCTGACCTTTATGCGCAACGAGACGGCCTCGATTTAGATCCCGAGCAGGCTCGCCTGCTTGAGCGCACCCACACCTGGTTTGTGCGCGCGGGCGCGCTGTTGAAGGCACCTGCGAAAAAACGCGTCGCCGCCATCAACACCAAGCTCGCTGAGCTCACGACGCAGTTCTCGCAAAACGTGCTGTCGGATGAACAGTCCTGGCGCATGGTGCTGGAGGAGAGCGATCTGGTTGGCCTGTCAGACGCGCAAAAAGCTGCTGCTTCGCGTGCCGCCGCTGACGCTGGGCTCCCGGGTCAGTACGTCATCACGCTCTCGCGCTCGTCGGTTGAGGGGTTCCTGCAGTCATCGACCCGGCGCGATCTGCGCGAGCAGGCGTTCAAGGCCTGGATCAAGCGCGGCGAGATGAACGCTGCAACCGACAACCGCGCGCTCATTGCCGAAATTGCAGCGCTCCGGCTCGAACTTGCCACCATCATGGGCTTTTCGACCTTCGCCGACTATTCGCTCGCCGACACCATGGCTAAGACTCCGGCCGCCGTCCGCGATCTGCTCGGCCGCGTCTGGCAGCCAGCCGTCGATCAGGCAGCCCTTGAGCGGGCTGCGCTGCAAAAGCGTGTTGTTGCCGAGGGCTCGAACTTTGAGATCGCCGCCTGGGATTGGCGTTACTATGCGGAAAAAGAGCGTGCCGCTCGCTTTGACCTGGATGAAGCCGACGTCCGCCAGCACTTTGAACTCGAAGCCATGATCGCAGCTTGCTTTGACACGGCGACGCGACTGTTCGGCCTGCACTTTTCCGAGCGCACCGACCTTGCGCTTTATCATCCCGACGTGCGCGCCTGGGACGTGACGGACGCGGATGGCGCGCACATTGCGTTGTTCCTCGGCGATTATTTTGCTCGCCCCTCCAAGCGGTCGGGTGCCTGGATGAGTTCCTACCGCTCGCAGCATAAGCTCAAGGGCGACGTGCGCCCGATCGTGGTCAACGTGCTGAACTTTGCGCGCGGGCCAGATGGCGGCCACACGTTGCTGTCGTTTGATGATGCCCGCACGCTGTTCCACGAGTTCGGCCACGGCCTCCACGGCATGCTGTCGAACCTCACCTATCCGTCGTTGTCGGGCACGTCCGTCACGCGCGATTTTGTCGAGCTGCCATCCCAGCTCTACGAGCATTGGCTGTCCCAGCCGCAAGTTCTCAAGCGGTATGCGCGCCATGCCAAGACCGGCAAGCCGATTAGCGAAGCGATGCTCGATAAGCTCAAAGCGGCGCGCAACTTCAACATGGCTTTTCGACCGTCGAGTACACGGCGGCCGCCATTGTCGACATGGATCTCCATTCGCTCGAATCCGCCGAGGGCCTCGACGTCACCAAGCTCGAAGCCAAAATTCTCAAGCGGATCGGCATGCCGCGCGAGATCGTACTCCGCCACCGCCTCCCGCACTTCAATCACGTCATGGGCGGGTATGCTGCTGGCTATTACAGCTACATGTGGTCGGAAGTCATGGACGCCGATGCGTTTGCAGCCTTTGAAGAAACCGGCAATGTCTTCTCACAGAAGGTTGCCAAGAAACTCCGCGAGCACATCTATTCCGCCGGCAACCGCCGCGATCCGCTGGAAGCCTACATCGCCTTCCGTGGCCGCCCCCCCGAAGTCGACGGCCTGCTCCGCAAACGCGGGTTCATGTGAGGGGCGATTGCTTTCTACAATTTCGGAAAAGTGTAGATTGTCGCTCCGCCGTGCCCGATAACTCAACGAACTGAGGCGCGCTCCGTCACCACAGCCCCGTCACGGCGGCAGCTATAATGGGTCCAGCCTTGCCGTGTTGCAACAGGATCGCGACCGTCTCGAGTTGGGGTCGCATCAAGGCCGAGCGTGCCAACTGGATGCGCATCGGCGCGCCGGTCCACGTGCCAACGGGTGTCATCTCGCGCACCACGTTTGTGTAACTCAACGTCTTGCCCCGGTTCTCGCCCTGGGTCACCGCAACGTCCACCGACTTTTGGATAACGGCGAGCCAGATCGTTGCTTCCTTGATGGTCGCGCCTTGGGCCGCTGCGCCTGTCTCGATGTAGATGCTGCCCCGGTTGGTCCAAAACCGCAGCGGCACCCGCTCGGCTGCGAGTTTTGCCTCACTCTCGATGAGCGCTGCTTCGATGTCTCTCATCGACGCGCCATTCACATGTGTGAGGCCGTTGACAACCGCTTGCGGCGTGTAGACCTGACCGTCATTGCGGGTCTTGGCGTAGTTGCGCTGACGCTCGGTATGCTTGGCGCTTCCCAGCGTATCTTTCCAGCCAAGGTAATCCCAGTAGTCGACGGGTAGGGCGATCGCGAGCACATCTGGTCGGCTCGCATATTTTTTGAGGAGTGCGTCTGCCGGTGGGCACGACGAACAGCCTTGGCTCGTAAAGAGCTCAATCACGCCGACGATCGGCGACAAACCCTGAGCAACCTGTTCTTCCTGGGCATGGGCACCCTGCACCCCAACTGCGAGACAAAGCGCCATCACGGCGGCATTCACGGCGGGGATCACGACGGGTTTCACGACACGGTGTTTCATCCCACCAGTTTGGCGATGGCGAGCACTGTCTTGTCCAAACACAATGTGGTGACGGCGTTACTTCGTGCTAGCGGTCGCTGCCGCCGCCGCCGCAATGGCTGGCAAGATCTTGCGCTCGATATGTTCTGGCGCGAGCGGCCCCACGTGTTTGTAAACGATGCGACCCCTACCATCGATGATGAATGTTTCCGGCGTCCCGTAGACGCCCCACTCAATCGACCCGCGTCCATTGCGGTCGGCGCCTAGCATCGCATACGGGTTGCCATACCGGCTCAGGAACTGCCGCGCGTTGGCTGGGTCGTCCTTCACGTTGACGCCTGCGACTGTCACGCCCGGCTGCGCCTTCAGGGCGGTCAACAGAGGGTGCTCTTCCACGCACGGCGCGCACCACGACGCCCAGAAGTTCACCACCGTGACCTTGCCTGTCGCGAGGCCCGCTTGGTCGAAACCGTTCATGGGGGACGCGGCGGCGGCCAAGTTTTCAATTGGCGCGAATGCATAGCTGGGTGCGGGCTTGCCGATCAGCGCGGACGGCAGCCGCGACGGGTCGCCCGATTTGAGCGACACAGCAAACAGCACAGCCAGCGTCGCAAACAACACGACCGGCAGCGCGACCCATCCTAATCCGCGTGACCCCGCAGGCGCTTCTGTACTCATCGTGCGCCCGTCCGGCGTTGGGCTGTCCGCTGCTCGAGCTCGGCCAACAGGCGCGCCTGTCGCCGCCCGTCCCACACCAGCCAGACGACCAACGCGGCCATAACGCCAGCCGCGATCGCGTAGCTTGCCCATATGAAGGCTGCATGCGGACCCATGTCTGGGATCATTCGGCTGCTCCTGCCGTGCGCATGGCGCGCTCGGCTTCCAGAATCTGGCGCGCCTTCACCCGGCGTCGCAGAATTTCATTGCGCATGCCTTTCATGTGGAGGGCGAAAAACAGCAACGTGAACCCGATCGCTGCGTAGATGA
>JBBRKD010000140.1:0-5629 GCA_038218255.1 Hyphomicrobiales bacterium
TGTCGCGCATCTCACACGCGATGCGGGCCGATTCCAGGTTCAATTCCCGCGACAGGTCTTCCATGCCGTAGTCGGCCATGGACACGCGCTGCGCGTTGAACGTGTTGGTCTCGATGATGTCGGCGCCGGCTTCAAAGTACTCGTCGTGGATTTTGCCGATGATGTCGGGCCGCGTGATCGAGAGCAGTTCATTGTTGCCCTTCACGTCGCGGTGCCACGACTTGAAGCGCTCGCCGCGATAGTCGGCCTCGCTTAACTTGTAGCGCTGGATCATGGTCCCCATGGCACCGTCAATGATCAGGATGCGCTTGTCGGCAGCCGCATTCAGCTTGGCGAGACTGGCGATGGTCTTCATGGAGTCTTTCCTCATCCCATTGTCATCCTGGTGCAGGCCAGGATGGCGTCTAACTTTGGCGCGTTAAACTGCTTTTAAGCCGCAGCCTCGTTTGCCTGAGGGCGCGCATGGCGCAGGCCGAGCAGATGGCAGATGGCATAAACGAGGTCGGCGCGGTTCAACGTGTAGAAATGGAACTGGCGAATGCCCGCATCCACGAGGTCCATCACCTGCTCGGTGGCAACGGCGGCTGCGACCAGATGGCTGGTGCCGGTATCGTTTTCCAAGCCGTCGAAGCGGCGCGTAATCCAGGCGGGAACCGTCGCACCTGCCCGCGTCGCAAAGCCAGCGACCTGCTTGTAGTTGTGGATCGGCACAATGCCGGGCGTGATCGGGACCCAGATTCCAGCGGCGCGCGCACGTTCCAGATAGCGTAGAAAATGCGCGTTATCGAAGCCGAACTGCGTAATGACGCGATCGGCACCGGCATCGACTTTGGCTTTGAGGTTATCGATGTCAGCGTCGAACGTCACGCTTTCGGGGTGCTTTTCGGGATAGCCCGCGACCGACACCTCGAAGTTGGCGATCTTCTTCAGGCCGCCGACGAGATCGGCCGCATTTACATAGCCCCCTGGATGGGGCTCATACCGCGTCCCGACGCCGCCAACGGGATCACCGCGCAGCGCAACAATATGGCGAACGCCCGCCGCCCAATAGGCGTGTGCCACCTCGTCAACCTCGTCCCGGGTGGCATTCACGCACGTGAGGTGAGCCGCCGGGCGAAGGCCTGTTTCGCTGATGACACGGGCAACCGTCGCGTGTGTGCGTTCGCGCGTCGAACCGCCAGCGCCATAGGTTACGGCGACGAATTCGGGACTGAGCGGGGCGAGTCGGTGGATCGCCGACCACACGTTTTCTTCCATCTTGTCGGTTTTGGGCGGAAAGAACTCAAACGACACCGCGATCTCGCCGTGACCGAGAAGGTGGCTCTTGCGTTCAGGCGTCGCCCGGGTGGAAGTGGCCATGACGGTAGGTTCCTCAGACGAGTGTTGCGCGTTTTGACGTGATGACCGCAGGCGTCAGATCAGCTGGGCGTTCGGCAACCCACAACATGACCGTGAGTTTTCCAGGCGCGGCCTCCGGCGGCCGCAACTCGCGCACCGAAAGGCCCCTGAGGCCAGCATCGTCGAGCCATTGCGCTAGCATGGCATTGGAGATCCCGAGCCGTTCATGAGCTTCGGTTTCGCGCAGGAATTCGAGCGTATGGGGCGCAAAATCGACGATCAGGAGTTTGCCGCCAGGCTCAAGGATGCGTGCGGCTTCGATGACGGCGCGGCGCGGGTCGGACAGAAAATGCAAAACCTGATGCATCGAAACGACGCTGGCCGAGCCGTCTGCGAGTGCCAGATTGTAGATATCGCCATGGCGCACTTGCGCCTTGCCGAGCTTTGCCTCCGACAGCTTGGACCGCGCATAGGTCAGCATTGCCTGGTTCAAATCAAACCCGAGACCGCGTGTGTATGTGTCGGCAAACAGCTCGAGGATGCGGCCGGTGCCTGTTCCAAGATCGACAAAAAGCTCGAACGGGCCGGAGCCAAGGGCTGCCCGCATCGCAGCCTCGACGTCACTTTCGGCGACATGGTGCGCCCGCATCCGATCCCAATCGCTGGCATGGGTCTGGAAAAACTCCTGGGCCGCCGTTTCGCGCTCTTGCTTGAGGGCGTCGGCCCGCTCACGGTCGCGGCGGACCATGCGGTCGGCGAGGTCGACTCGGGCGAGAAGCTGCAACGCCAGACGCTGCGCAGGCGAGCGATCGGAAACATGAAAATAAACCGAACTCCCTTCGCGAAACCGCTCGACGAGGCCCGCTTCCGCGAGCAACTTCAGATGGCGGCTCAGGCGCGGCTGGCTTTGGCCAAGGATGACGGTCAAATCTTTCACGTTGAGTTCGCACCCAGCGAGCAACAGAAGAATTCGCAGACGCGTCGGCTCTGCGGCCGCTTTCAGCGCCGTGACCCACTCCCCTGTCTGAAGGACTTCTCGCACGCTTCGGCGTCTCCTAAAGCTCTCTTTAGCATATAAACATATCTTTATGTTTGTCGCAAGCCGCGATGCGCTGCGTGGCCCCGCTCCCACCCGATCGTCCCGACCTGGGCCACGTCGTCAGTCGCCGGTAACCCTGCGGTAACCCACGAACACTACTGTGCGGCAAGCAAGATCAGGAGCACAACCATGCGCGCTGCCGCGTTCGAAACGATCGACCCCAATTGCGCCATTACCGCCCTGCCGACCACGCTTCAGCAGACGCCCTCGCGCATGTCGCCTTGGCTCATCATCGCGTTAGCTTTTCCTGCAGCCCTTGCCGTGATCGCGCCGTACGCGTTGATCGCGCTCCACGCGGCGCGGGAACCGTCTTTGATTACCGATCAAGTCGAACGGAGCGCACTGCTCGGACTCGCACTCTTGCTGTGGAGCGCTGTATTCGTTTGGCCGATCGTCGGTCGCGCCAAGCAAGCCGCTACAAAGCGCCGCATCGAGATCGCCGAAGGCCGCGTGACGGTCTGGGAGACCGGCCTGTTCAGCGCTACAACGTGGAGCGAACCCCTATCGACCTACGCTGGCCTCGCCCACCATGTGCGATCGTCGCTATCGGGCACGCGCCACGAGTTGTTATTGATCCATCCTGAGCCGGAAAGATCATTGCTATTGCGAACGGCATCACAAATCAGCCAGACCGAGATCAATCATTTGACTGCGTTGCTTGGCTGCCGCGAAATTGCCCCTCGCGTGTTTTATCGCAATCTGAAGCGGATGGATGCGGGAAGCCGCGCCACGATCCCCGACTTGCAGGTCGCGGAGGCCTGACGGCTGGAACGATGGTAGTCTTCAACGTTACGACCTGAAATTGAGCGAGTACAAGGAGCAAACAGGTGACGATCAAACGCGCGACGTCGGGCTGGGCCCTGCTGACCTCTGTTGTGGTTATGATGAGCGTCATGGTCGCCAGTGCGCCAGTGGCGATGGCTGAAACCGCAGCAGGCTTCATGCAGCGCGTTTCCTCGGAGCTTCTTGCCGCCAATCGCACCGCGAACACAACGTCGTTTGCCGCCGCGATCCGCCGCTATGGCGACGTTCCGGGCATCGGCAACACGTCGCTTGGCACATACGCTGGCGGGCTACCCAAGAACGATCGCCCGCTATTTTATAACGGGATGGTCAACTTCATGGCCCGCTATGCGGCCAAGGAAAGCGTCAAGTATCAGATCGCGAAGGCCACTGTGCTTGGCCAGTCGGAAGAAGATGCGCGCGGCGCGAGCGTGGAAACGCGCGTACAGCTTGTGGGTGGCGAAACCTACGATGTCCGCTGGCAACTCGTGCGCTCTGGACAATCCTTCAAAATCCGCGATGCGCAGGTCCTAGGCTTTTGGATGACACCATTCCTCGCCACCTTGTTCCAAAACTACATCGCTGAAAACGGCGGCAGCTCGAAGGCCTTGATCATGGCGCTCAACCGCTAACAGCTGCACAAACCACCCAATTGTCAGGCGGTCGGCGGAACCCACTTTTCGCGCAGCGTGACGAGCTCTTCGGCAACGGAAGGGTGCAGCGCCATCGTGCCGTCGAAGTCGGCCTTGGTTGCGCCCATCCGCATGGCAATGGCTGCCATCTGAACGATCTCTGCGGCATCGGGGCCAAGGATGTGGCAGCCAAGCACGCGGCCCGTCTCCCCATCGACGACAAGCTTCATGAGCATCCGCTCCTCGCGCCCGGCCATGACGGTTTTCATTGTGCGGAAACGCGTCTTGTAAATGTCGATTTCCGCGTGAGCCGTCCGCGCCTGTGCCTCTGTCTTGCCGACCGTGCCGATCTCAGGCGTCGAGAACACCGCCGACGGGATCATCTCATGGTCGGTTATCCAGGGCTTGCCGCCATACATGCTGTCGGCGAAGGCGTGCCCCTCGCGGATGGCGACGGGCGTGAGGTTCACCCTGTCGGTGACATCGCCGACCGCATAGATGGACGCGACGGCGGTCTGCGAGCGCGCATCGACCATGACGCGCCCGTTGGGGCCGAGTTTGACGCCCGCCCGCTCCAGCCCAAGGCCGCTGGTATTGGGTTCGCGCCCCGTCGCCATCATAACGCAGTCGCACGCGAGCTTTGAACCATCCGCAAGCGCGACTGAAAATGACCCGTCGGCGACCTTTTCGATGCGGGTTATTTTCGCGTTCAAGGACAGCGTGATGCCGCGCTTGACCATCTCGTCCGTGAGGTCGTCGCGCAGATCGTCGTCAAAGCCGCGCAAGAGCTTGTCGCCCCGATGGACGAGCGTGACGGCGCTACCCAGGCCGTTAAAAATGCCTGAGAACTCAACCGCAATGTAACCGCCGCCGACGATCACGACGTGGCGCGGCTGCGTTGCGAGATGGAATGCCTCGTTGGAGGTTATGGCATGTTCGATGCCGACGATGCCGGAATCGAGGCGGGGGTGGCCGCCAGTCGCAACTAGTATTGTCTGCGCGGTGACGGTTTTGCCAAGTGCAGCGAGATAAATCCGCCCCGGCGCTTCGAGCACGGCGCGCGATGAAAACAGCTCGACATTATTGCGCGCGAGCGTCGCCTTGTAGAGCCCTTCGAGGCGGTCGATCTCGCGGTCCTTGTTGGCGATGAGCGTCGGCCAATCGAACGCGGGCTGAGGGATGGTCCAACCAAAGCCAGCCGCATCCGCAAACTCGTCGGCGAACCGGCTCGCATAGACCAGCAGCTTCTTAGGGACGCAGCCCCGGATGACGCAGGTGCCGCCGACCCGGTACTCTTCGGCGATGGCGACCCGCGCGCCATGGCTCGCTGCTATTCTGGCTGCCCTGACGCCGCCTGAGCCCGCTCCGATGACGAATAGATCAAAGTCGGTTTCAGCCATCGCGCACGCGATCCTCATCTATGGGTTGGGGACGGAAGCCGAAAGCAAAGCGGCGCTACAGGTCGATGCCGCGCTTTTTGAGCTCGGAGCGGGCTTCCGCATCGATTTCCGCGCCGATGCGCTGGCCCCACGCCATGCCGACTTGCATAGATTTCTGCATCATGCCGGGCTGGACTTCCAGTAGCTTGGCTCCGATCGGCGATTTGTAGAAAGCGACGATGTCTGCCATCTCCGCAACCGTGAACGCCTCCGCCCAAAGCGGCGCGATCTGATCGAGCAATTCCGCACTGCGCGCTTTGAACTTGGTGCGAAGAGACGCCATAACTTCGTCGATGGCTTTGGCAGCACCCGGTTGTTTTTGCTTCATGATTTGGGCA
>JBBRKD010000141.1:0-5624 GCA_038218255.1 Hyphomicrobiales bacterium
GGCGACACCTCGACGCTGGCTGATCCAGCCGTCGTCGACGATCTGATCTCGAACCGCCAAAACAAGCGGACGTGAGGGCTGCGATTTCCGGCACCGGGGGCGCTCGCGCTCCGGTGCCGGCTGCACCCGTTCAAGCCGGACTTGTTCCACTTGGGCCGGGTTAACCCGTGACCCGCAGGTTCGTGAGCGCGGACGAGATCGAGCGGAAGGTTGCAGACAGGGCCGCGCTGTCATCGGCGGAGTAGAAATTGCCGGGGCTTGCGCAGGATCGCAGGATCGCTTCTGCGCTTGGAGGCGTTGTAAATCCCACGGAATAGATTGTGATTGCGCTGTCGGCAGCCGTTGCCGTTTTTATGGCGTCGCAAATGCGCAAGGCCTGATTGGCAGCGGTTCCTGGAACTTGGGGGTCGATGGCGGGGTTTAAGGCGGGATCGGGATTGCCGTTATCGACATAGTTTCCACCGCCATTGTTGAAGGCGGTGTTGAAAATACCGTCTGTCAGGAGGACGACGATCTTTCTGACATTGGGCGCGTAATTTCGGCCGCCGCCGTTTTGGAAGACGGCGCTCGACCATGTGGGCGACAGCATGTAGTAGCCCCACGCCGCGCCGATGTGGCCCGCTGTGCCTCCGCCAACGGCCATGGCCTGGATCTGAGCCTTGAAGCTGTTCCGCACGGCGGAATCGTGCAAATCGGTCAACGGGATGACTGGGGCCGACGGGCAGAAATAGCCAGGGTTTTGAGCCAAGCTACCGCGCGTCATCCTGGACGCGAACGAGGGTGCCTGGTCGGTGTAAGACCCCGAGCCGTAGCGGCCGACGATGCAGGCATCAGTTCCAGACCCGGCCAATGAATTGGCCAGACCGCCGACGTTAACGCCAACCCGAGTATGGCACGAGCGCGACGCGCACGAATCCTGGCGGCGGGCCATTGGCGTAAAGGCCGTCGATGAATTCCTGGACCACACGTCGAAGACTGTCGATCTTGGGCGTTCCGTCGGCTGATGGACCAGCCATGGAGCCGGTGACGTCGAGCACGAGAGACACCTCGATGCGAAGCGTGCGGTAGTTAGCCGAGACGGACGGGGTTGTGTTGAAAGCGGCGATGGCACCGCCGGCGCGGGCGAATAGCGTTGGTAGATCAATGTTGACGGAGGCTTGGACCGTCCCTGTGGATGTATCTGGGACGGCGCGGAAATTGGTGAGACGAGCCCCGTGTAAAGGGTCATTCCCAAGGTTCTGGCGGAAATAGGTTTCCGCTAAGGCCTGCACGTCCGCAGTGGTCATTGCGGGATCGTCAAGGCTCTTGGCGGCGGCGAGGCTTGCCGCTTCCAGGGCTTGCTGCGTTCGCTGCTGCACGTATTGCAGCCGGGCCGTGTCCACCGCGAGGCTGACGCACAGCATCAGAACGCCCATCAACAATCCAAACATCACCGCGATACCGCCGTGATTGGACAGCAAGAAATTGCTTTCGCTGCGCCCGCGCATCCGTACGCCTCACCCTAACCCACACCAAAACGTAGCGGCCAAAGGTTGAGGTGGCGTTAAGCGTATCGTGCTCCCTTGCGCTCGGCGATCCCGCGTCCGTTATAGCTTGCTGCTGGCTGCGAGACCTCGGTCGAGGTCGGCGATCAAATCGATGGGGGATTCAAGGCCGATCGACAGCCGCAGCATGCCGTCGGTGATGCCCAGTTCGGCGCGGGCTTCGGGCTTGAGGCGCTGGTGGGTTGTGGTGGCTGGGTGGGTGATCAGGCTCTTGGCATCGCCGAGATTATTAGAAATCTTGATCAGGCGTAGCGCATTCAGGACTGCGAAGGCTGCCGGTTTCCCGCCCGCCAGCGAGAACGTCACGATCTGTCCACCGCCGGTCATTTGACGGAGCGCGATGGCGTGCTGGGGAAAATCGGCGCGCAGGGGATAGAGGACGCCGGTCACGCCTTTGGCGGCTGCAAGGTGGTCGGCGACGTGGGCTGCCGTTGCGCATTGGGCGCGGACACGGAGCGGCAAGGTTTCCAGGCTCTTCAGCATGACCCAGGCGTTGAACGGGCTGATTGCCGGGCCGGTCTGGCGAAGAAACACGCTCAGGTGGTCCTTTGCGAAGGCTTCCGAGCACAGGATCGCGCCGCCGAGGCAGCGACCTTGGCCATCCATGTGCTTGGTCGCCGAATAAACAACAATGTCGGCCCCGTGTTGCAGGGGGCGCTGGAGCATTGGGGTGGCAAAAACGTTGTCCACCACCACGAGCGCGCGGTGAGTATGGGCAATGGCTGCAACCGCTGCGATGTCCACGAGTTCAAGCGTCGGATTTGCGGGTGATTCAAAAAACACCATTTTGGTGTTTGGCCGCATGGCCGCTGTCCAGGCGGCGAGATCGCGGCCATCAATCAGCGTGGTTTCAATGCCAAACCGGGGGCACAGATCTTCGATCACATAGCGGCACGAGCCAAACAGGGCACGCGCGGCCACCACATGGTCTCCAGCTTTGAGGTAGCACAGCATCGCAGCCGTGACGGCGGCCATGCCGGTCGCGGTCGCGCGGCAGACTTGCGCTCCTTCGAGCAGGCGGACCCGCTCTTCAAACATCGCAACCGTGGGATTGGAAAACCGCGAATAAATGTAGCCGGGCTCCTCGTCCTTGAAGCGCCGCTCGGCCTGTTCGGCGGACTCGTAAACGAAGCTCTGCGTCAGATAGAGGGCTTCAGACAATTCGCCGTGGCTTGACCGCAGGGTGCCGCCATGGACGAGCAGCGTCTCGGGCTGCCAGTCGGGAGGGGTTGGGAATTTCGGATCGGCCATACGGCGTGTGCCTTCGGTTGTGGCAAAAATGAGCTGTCAGCTATGCGGCGGTCGTCCTTGGCGTCAAGGCGTGCGTGGCGTAGACAACGTCGGCGCCGCTGCGAGGGTCGGCCCTGCACCCCGTTGGGCGAACGCGTTCGCCAGCCCCATATTCTCACAGGATTACGACGAGGGGGGTCGGAGCGGTTTTTTCCCGTTGCTCAGATGCTGGAACCGATGACGATGCCCAAGGCTATAACCGCACATCCCTCCGGCATTCTTCCATCGCAAGCAATCCGGGGGTTGATTGCCACAGGTGGGGTGCTCTTGAAGACCCCAGCCGCCCCCGATCAGGTGCAGCCAGCGAGCATCGATCTGAGGCTCGGCAACAAGGCGTGGCGCGTGCGGGCGAGCTTCCTGCCGGGCGAAGGCACACCCGTCGCCGACAAGGTGCGCGATCTCGCTCTGCATTCGTTCGAATTCGGCCCGGAAGGCAAGGTGCTGGAAGTCGGCTGTGTCTATCTCATCCCGCTGCTCGAACGCCTCGCGCTGCCCGCCCACATTTCGGCGATCGCAAACCCCAAGAGTTCAACCGGGCGGTTGGACGTTTTCACCCGCGTGATCGCCGACGGGGTGACGGCGTTCGACAAGATCCCCGGTGGGTTCACGGGTTCGCTATGGCTGGAAGTGTGCCCGCAATCGTTCCCGATCATCGTGCGGGAGGGTACGCGGCTGTCGCAGTTGCGGTTCCGCTCGGGTGAGCCGTCGGACGATGATACGGCGCTACGCGCGCTGCATCGGGCGGAGCAGCTGGTGTCGGATGGGCCAGCCGATATCGCAGGCGGGATCGGGCTGAGCGTCGATTTATCGGGCGGGTTGCTCGGGGCTGCCGATCTCATCGGGTATCGCGCGAAGCGCCATTCGGGCGTAGTTGATGTCGATAAGCCAGCTTCGTGCGACATCCTCGATTTCTGGGAGCCGATCTCAGGGCGTGGGGCGCGGCGGCTCATCCTTGACCCCGACCAGTTTTATATTCTGGCGTCCAAAGAAGCTGTGCATGTGCCGCCGACGCATGCGGCCGAGATGATGCCGTTCAATCCGCTGGTTGGCGAATTCCGCGTCCACTATGCAGGCTTCATGGACCCTGGATTTGGCCATGCGGCAGCCGGTGGCTCAGGCTCACGCATCGTGCTGGAGGTGCGGTCGCACAAGGTGCCGTTCATCCTTGAGCACGGGCAGATCATCGGACGGCTCGTCTATGAGCGCCTGACAGAAGTGCCCGAACGGCTCTATGGTCGCGATCTGGGTTCTAACTATCAGGCGCAGGGCCTGAAGCTCTCCAAGCATTTCAAGTGACAGCGCGGATCAGGCGGGCGGCATAGAAGCCGTCGAGGCCCGACATTTCGGGGTCGTCGGTGACGAGGTGGGTTGGCAGCGTTCTGAGATCGCCAGCCGGTGTGATCGCCTCCGTCCAACCGCCGATCTCGGCTGGTGTGACCGGTCGGCGGGTGAACTCGGGATGGGCCGTCAGGAAGCGTTCAATCTGCTCGACGCCTTCGGCTGGTTCCAGCGAACAGGTGCAATAAACAAGCACGCCGCCGGGGCGAACGAGCTTGGCTGCGGCTGGCAACAGGCTTGCTTGGAGGCTTGCGAGCTTGGCCACATCGTCGCGCTGCTTGAGCCTTAAAATGTCGGGATGGCGGCGGATCGTGCCGGTCGCGGTGCAGGGCGCATCGAGGAGCACGGCGTCAAACGTGCGCCCTGCGTCCCAGGTGAGGATGTCGGCTGCGACGAGGTTTGCGGTCAGGCCAAGCCGGGCGAGGTTGGTCTTGACGCGCAAAAGGCGGCGGTCTGAGACGTCGACGGCGGTGACGTGGGCGCCAGCGGCTGCCAGCTCGCTGGTCTTGCCGCCAGGGGCTGCACACAGGTCAGCGACCGCAAGGCCAGTAATGTCGCCGAGCAGGCGGCCGGGCAGTGCGGCGGCAGCGTCCTGCACCCACCATGCGCCGTCCGCGTAGCCTGCCATGTCTTCAATGCGGCCGCGGCCCTTGAGGCGGACGCTGCCGGATGCGAGCACGGTTCCGCCAAGCGCTTGCGCCCACTGGGTGGCATCCGATTTCACCGAGATGTCGAGGGCTGCCTCGGTGAGGTTGGCGGCTGCGATCGCGCGGGCCTGATCCACGCCATAGGCGGCCGACCAGTTGGCGAGCATCCAGGCCGGGGTGTCGAGCGCAACGGTGTCGAGGGCCGCCAGGCGGTCGCGCCCCTGGGTTGCGACCTTACGCAGAACGGCGTTGGCTAAGCGGTCGAAGCGTCGGGCGTTATGGTCGGCGCGGGCCTGATCCACGGCGAGAGAGATTCCAGCATGGGGGGGCGTGTCCAACAAGAGGAGTTGGGCTGAAGCTGCCAGCAAGATCGGCCAGAGCAAGCCAGAATCGGCTGGCAGTGGTTTTTCGAGATAGGTTTCGACGACGGCCCGCAGCGATCCGCAGCGGCGCAGAACGGTCACCGCGATCAGGCGGACGAACGCGCGGTCACGGGCTTCCATGCCGAGGCAGATGGGGGCGGTGAACGTCTGCTCGAGGGCGTCGTCGAGTGCGCGGCCCTTGTCCATGACCTGGGAGATGACGCGGACGGCTGCCGCGCGCGGGGCAAAACCCGCTGGTTTCACAATTGGGGCCGCAGTGTGTTTTGGCAGGCTCGCTGCGCGGGCGTCGGCGCTGGACTTGTCGGATGGCATCGCGCGTGGTTCCTCGACCCTGCGGCCCTGCGGACAATCCTTTAGCGGCCGTCCTTGCGTATCTGTGGAACCTGAGTTGGCGTCAACTCCGCTCAAAATGGAACACACGA
>JBBRKD010000142.1:0-5622 GCA_038218255.1 Hyphomicrobiales bacterium
TGTCAAAGTGATGCTGTCAGGCGCCCCGTTCGCGGTCTGGAACGCCGTTCGCGGTGGATGATCAGATGTGTTCAGGCGGCGTGTACTGCATCCACTGGACAATCAGGCCCGCAGGCGGCACCCACAAGAGGCCCGCCACCAGATAGTAAGCGAGTTCGCCAAGCCGCCCAACGCCGTTGACCTGCAACACGATGGCCGCAGCCATGGCAAGCAGGGCGTAGACGATCAGATACGCCAACAGGACGAACGTGCCGATCAGTTTGCGGGTGCGGGGATGCATATACGCTCCAGGGTGGTTTGAACATGTCGCGTTGGCCGCATTGATCGGCCGCAGTTGCTGTTCGTACATAACGGCAGGAACAACGCTCAAGACCATGCAGCGAACCGCGGTGCCATGACACATATTTCCATGCGTGCGAAACCATTTGCCGTCGGCACCTTGCGCACACGCACGGGCGCGGGAGATGCCGCAGTCCGGCTCTGGCTTGCTGTGGTCGCTGGACTTGTGCTGGCGATGATCGTGGTCGGCGGGGCAACTCGGCTGACGGATAGCGGTCTTTCGATCACCGAATGGCAACCGCTCCTGGGTGCCATTCCGCCGCTGACGGATGCCGACTGGCAAGACGCGTTCGCCAAATACAAAACCATTCCGCAGTACCAGAGCGTCAACAAGGGCATGAGCCTTGATGCCTTCAAGGAGATCTTCTGGTGGGAGTGGGCTCATCGGTTCCTCGGGCGGTTCATCGGGCTCGCGTTTGCCGTTCCATTCCTGACGTTTTGGGCGACGCGTCGTTTGCGTCAGGGGCTCGCACCTAAGCTCCTGGCCGTGCTGGCGCTTGGCGCCCTGCAAGGGGCCATCGGCTGGTACATGGTGCAATCTGGATTATCGCAGCGCATCGATGTCAGCCAATACCGCCTCGCGCTTCACCTATCCGTTGCGTTTCTCATCCTCGGCGCGCTCGTTTGGCTGGTCCTCGATCTTGCGCCACAGCGTGCAGAGCCACGGCTTTCGACGCTGACCTCCACGCAACGGGCGTGGGCCTACGCACTTGCGGCGTTGATCTTTTCGCAGGTGGCGATCGGCGGGTTCGTCGCTGGCCTCAAGGCTGGCCGGGCGTTCAACACGTGGCCGTCGATGGACGGCAAGTTCATACCTGACGGCTACCTCAGCCTCGATCCGTGGTGGCTGAACTTTACGGAAACCGTTGCGACGGTCCAGTTCAATCATCGAATGACGGCCTATGCGATCGTTGTCCTCGTGTTGTGGCATGCTGTCTCGATGATACGGTCGGCCGACGATGAGCGCGTCCGTTCCTCCGCTCTTTCGTTGGCCGTCGGTGTCATCGCGCAGATGGCGCTCGGGATCTGGACCGTCGTCATGGCCGTGCCCATCAGCCTTGGGATCGCACATCAGGGCTTCGCGGCCATCGTGTTCGCCGTCGCCGTGTGGCACGCCCACGCGGTCGCTGCCGAGCGCGCGAACGCTGGCGGCTGAGTTTTCGACGATCGGTGTCCTGTCCGCACGAAGAATTATGTTCGTGTCTGCGACAGATCATCTGAGGACTGTTCCCGCGCCCGGCAGGCGGCGCGGCGGCAAACGATGCGTCAGAGCGTTGCTTGCCAGTCCGGCGGGGAACGGCCTATAGGTGGCCCGGCCGATCCATGTACTCAGGCCGCGTCGCCCGATCGACGCCGGGGGCCGCCCCAATCCGCACAGGTGTCATGAGCGGCAATGACCCCTCTTGTGGGGCCGTTTCAATTTGTCAGGAGACCTGGATTTGGCTTTCGTTGGCATGGACCGCGCCTGGTCTGATTTGCAACAGACGGCGACCAACAGTCACGTTTGGCGTGCGCTGGCCTTCGCCGATATCCGATCCAAGTATCGCTTTTCGACGCTCGGGACACTGTGGATCACGCTATCGACCGGCATCATGTCGGTGTCGATCGGGCTGATCTATGGTCAGTTCTTTGGTCAGGACGTGTCGACGTACCTGCCCTACTTCACTGCCGGGATGATCTTTTGGACATTCATGGCGTCGGTTGCAAACGAAGCGACGCAGTCCTTAATCCAGTCGGGGACGTGGATCAAAGGGTCGAGCCTGCCGATCTCCTTCTACATCATGCGCATGTTGCAGCGGAACTTCATCATTCTGCTCCACAATCTGATCATTCTGGTCCTTGTTTGGTTGTGGTTTCGCTGGCCGCTCACGCTTGGGGCGTTGATGGCGATCGCTGGTCTTGTCCTTGTTTATATGTCCCTGATTGGAGTCTCGGTCGTCATCGCCTTTGCGTGCGTTCGCTACCGCGACATTCCACCGATGATCGGTGCGCTCACCCAGTTCGTTTTCTTTGCCTCTCCCATTCTCTGGCACGCGGAAAACCTCAAGTTCGGCCGTCTTCTGCTGACACTGAATCCGATCACCTATCTCATCGAGGTCGTCCGCGATCCGTTGCTAGGCAAACCCGTTTCGCTTGAAACGTGGCTCATCTCGTTCATGCTCGCGGTGCTGTCGCTCGTCGCCGCCGCGCTGGTCTACGCGCGGTATCGCAACCGCATTGCCTATTGGGTTTGACCAGATCATGACACACGTTGTTTGTGAAAATGTCTGCATCGATTTTCCAGTTGCCACGCAACGGGCCCGTTCGATTAAAAATGTGGTCCTTGCGAAGGCGTCAAAAATCGGTGGCCGGATGATTGACGGCAGCACCACGGCTGCGGCCGTGCGCGCGATCGACAATGTGTCATTCAAGCTGAAGGAAGGTGATCGGCTCGGTCTTGTGGGACACAACGGCTCAGGAAAGACCACCTTGTTGCGGGTCATCGCTGGCGTGTTTGCACCTAGCAGCGGCCGCGTCGACGTCACAGGCTCGTGCGTCTCGATGCTCGATATCGGCATTGGAATCGATGCTGAAGCGAGCGGCCATGAAAACATTTACATGCGCGGGCTCATCCTTGGACTGTCCGAAAAAGAAATCGCCGAAAAACGCCAGGAGATCGCCGAGTTCAGCGAACTGGGCGAGTATCTCGATCTCCCGGTGCGAACCTATTCGTCAGGTATGGCGATGCGGCTAATGTTTTCGATCGCGACCTCCATCCAAGGCAACATTGTGTTGATGGACGAGTGGATTGCCGTTGGCGACGCGGGGTTCCGCCGCAAGGCACACGACCGCCTGATGGAAGTGACAGCGCGGGCAGGCATACTTGTGATCGCATCCCACGAGCCCAGCCTCTTGCAGCGCATGTGTAATATCGGGTTGATCATGGAAGCGGGCCGGGTCAAACACTACGGGCCAATTGACGAGGTTCTTGCCGCAGCCGGTTGAGGATTGCAGAAAGGCGAAACGGCTATTTTTCGGCGGGGAGATACGATGGCCGGGTGGGTCGCAAAATCGGACCTCGAACTCAGCGTAGCGCGCGCGCTTGCAGCTGAGAACCTGCATGCTGTCACCTACGACGAGGCCGTCAACATCGTCGTCAACGCCTACATCGGCTACAAGAACGCCTACCAGACCGTTGCGCGCGAACGCAGTGAACTGACGGGTGCCTTCGCTGCGATCACGGCCGAGCGCGACGGATATGTCTCTGCCGTCGATACGGTTGGCGCCGAGCGGCATGAATTGTACGGCCGGATTGCAACGCTTAAGTCTGAGCGCGATGGCTATAAGACGGCGCTCGAAGCGTTCGGCCATGAACGCAGCGGATTTCTCGGGCGAATTGGCACGCTTGAAGGTGAGCGCGACGGATATAAAGGCGCCTACGACGACGTCACGGGGCAACTCGGCGAGCTTCAAACGCGCACCGGCACGCTCGTGGGCGAGCGCGATGGATACAAATCAGCGCTCGAAGCGTTCGGCCATGAACGGAGCGACCTGCTCGGGCGGATTGGGATACTTGAAGGCGAGCGTGACGGCTACAAGGCCGCGCTCGACGCATTTGGCCAGGAACGCAGCGACCTGCTCGGGCGGAGCGGAACTCTTGAAAGCGAGCGCGATGGCTATAAGGCGGCGCTCGAAGCGTTCGGCCATGAGCGCAGCGATCTGCTTGGGCGGATTGGGACACTCGAAGCCCAGAGCATGGGCTTTCAAGGCGCGCTTGCCACCGTGACCCGCGAACGCGATCGGGCGCGTTCACAGGCCCAGTCTGGCGGCGCTCTCATGCCTCTTGGGCCGCGACAACCTCGCGGACTGTTGCAGGCCGAACCGAAATCTCCCCCAGCGATCCTCCCCCATGAACCGCGAGATGTGGCCATGACATCCGACTTCGCCTTTGATCGCATGGTCGTCGCGGGGCAGGCGGCGGAAGTCCGTGGGGACCGCGAGGAGGCGATCTCACAGTATCTGGGGGCTATGCGGCTCATGCACCGTTATGGGCCGGCCAAAACCGCCGCCGACGCAATCGCCAAGTCGCTGTTTGCAGAGGGAATCGGTGCGCGTGATCGGGGCGATGATCTGGCGGCGCAAAGCCATCTCGTCCGATCGCTGGAACTCAATCCAGATGCCCAAGAAGTCCGTGACGCGCTACAGGCTTTGCTCGACCGCCATCCCGGGCGCGACCTCACGCAGGAATGCCTGATTTTCCCAGATGGCCCGCGCGCCACGCGGTTCTACCGCGACGCGATCCAAACCTGCCTCGATTTTGTCGTCTATGGTGGTGTCAACGGCGACATTCTCGAATTCGGCGTTCTGGCGGGATGGACGGCGCGACACTTCGCCGAAGTCTCCCGGGACATGGCATTCTATAGTGACGTGTATTTGTTCGATTCTTTTGAAGGTCTCCCCCGCGCGAAATGGGACGTGGATCGCGCGTCGTACGACGTAGTGCGCGGCGTCTGGCGAGAAGAGATGAAGCTGCCTGACAGCTTCGAGCACGAGATCGGTTCAACCATCGATGTGCATGTCGGTTTGATGCTGGCTCAGGTTATCAGCCCAGAGCGGATCAAGATCCGCAAAGGCTTCTACTCCGATACGCTTCAAGCGCCCCTGTCGTGCAAGGCAGCCATCGTTCATCTCGATTGCGATCTGTATCAGTCAACAGTTGAAGTGTTTTCCGCCTTGGAACGAGATGACGTCCTGCAGGACGGCACCGTCTTGATGTTTGATGATTGGAATTGCAATCGCGGCAATCCAGCCTTTGGCCAGCGGCGGGCATTCGCAGAGTTCCTCGATCGGAATGCGGGTCGGTGGTCGGCGTCACACTACCTGAACTACGGTTTTAATTGCGCGGCCTTCATTCTCCACAAGACGGCCGCGACATAGGTTGGGCGCACGGGGGGATGGCGCATGGGTCTTTGGATGTCAAACGTCAACGACGTGTCTGAGCGCGGCCTCATTCCGCGCGGTCCGGCTCGTATTCTCGATATCGGATCGCAGAACCTTTATTTTGCGACACCCCAAGCCATCAGATCGTTCGTGACCAGGCATGGCATGATCGGGGACGAGCGGGCCTTCGAAGCAGAAGCCGAGCGGCTGAGCTATTTCTCAACCCCGCGCCCTGGAGAACGCACGTCGTACGTGTCTGAGTTGTTTGATCTCACCCCAGATATTTTTTGTACCTCGTTCGATGTCTGTCCGGCACTCAAGACGGAGATCCTCGATCTGAATTTCGAAGCATGCCCGGCACAC
>JBBRKD010000143.1:0-5593 GCA_038218255.1 Hyphomicrobiales bacterium
CACCAACAATCCACCGCCAATCCCCGCTCATCCATGCGGTTGAAAGGCCAAGCGCACTTGACCCAGCTGCCAAGCTGGCCTGCATGGTGTAGCCTGCGTCATAACTCGGTTTCCATTGCTTGAGCAGATTTTTGTCGTCGAGTTTCAGGCGAGCGGGGTGCTCGGCAAAATTGACGTAGAAAGCTGCGCCTGCGAATGCGGCTGCAAGGGCCAACGCCAAATGACCGACCAACAAATTGGACATGACCGTTCCTCGGGTTGCTAAATCTGGTCACCACAAATTCTTGCCGTCGATCACGGTTACGGGCCAGTCGGCCGCTTCGAAATTGTCGATGAGCCGGGCGTTGACGCCGATGCGGCGGCTTTTGCCGTCCCATTTGCCGTCGGGCTCGAATGCGGGACTGTCGCAGTACAAGCCGCATCCGCAGGCACTGCAGAAGTGATGGGCCACCAGCTTCGTCTGCCAGCGATAGGTGGCGTCGCTGGTCGCCTCAGTCGCTCTGAATTGGTTTGGCTGATAATAGGCATACAATTGCCCGCGCTTGGAACAGAACGAGCAGGTGCAACGCGTCAGCTGCGCCGGCAAGTCGCCATCAATTTCGAAGGCGTTGCGCTTGCAATGGCAGTGTGCAGTGTGTGGCATGAATAGTCCTCAAGTCGCCAATTTGGCCTGGCGACGAAGCCCAACTCGCCGTTAAGCTGATTGGTTCCGATCGCTCGCCATATTCTAACAGTTCCAGAAGTTTGTTCGGCTAGCCACCCTCAGAAGCTACTCATCAAGCAGCGGTCTCGTTCACGGGCCTTCGCGGAGCGCTTCCGAATCTGCCCCTTTGCTTCCGTACCTCACTCTAACGCGAAAATCAGAAGCGGACGCGATAGCGCCGCGCATGCTGCACATGCCGACGTCCGCTCCAGGTCACGTTCAACCATCCGGTAACGCGACGGAGACAGTCGGTCGTCCTTGCGAAAGCCACCATTGGGCGCACTCAACGCGGACCGTCACGCGTACGGTCACGCGGTCCGCCCAAGGCCCGCCGTTCAACCTCGCGGACCCAATCGACGCGGAGCGCCAAAACCCGAAACTCTGTGGACGTGCGAAACATGATAGCACCACGCACGTTGTCTCGTCACCGATGCGGCCTCGTGCTCCCGCCATTGACCGCGCGAGCGCAGCTGCGGGCGGTTCAGGCGGGCGGCAATGAGCTGAAGTCGGCCGTCACGATCACTTCACAACAAACCTCGCCTTGACGTCATGCCCATCCGGCAACTTGATCGAGACGACAAGCTTGGTGCCGGGCTTCACCGGAATGGCCAGTTGGGCGGCGAGCCGATTGGGTTCGACCGGCGTGAGTTCAGCCATCGACTGGGTCGCGCCGTCCTGCACAATCACGCGTCCCGTGGCACCCTTCGTGGCCAACGGAGCGTCGGACGCTTCGGTCAGAAACAGCACGACCTGCGTGTCCTGGGTCGTGAACTCGACGTGGTGGCCAGCGTCTTCGACCACTTGGCCACCATGTGGGCCTGTCGCCATATCGTGTGCCAAAGCTGCGGTCGCGCTGAGTGCTAAAGCGGCAAGCGTCATGAAAGTGCGCATGGGCTCGATCCATTTGTTGTGTTGTCTGATTGATTTGAGATTGTAGGATTTGGCGGATAAGCCAACAGCCCATCCGCCAACCACGATCACTTCACGTTTTTCGCCATCCACGCCTTCATAAATGCGATTTCTTCGTCTTGCGACTTGATGATGTTGGTGGCGAGCTTTTTAAGTTCTGGATCTTTGCCATACTGCAACTCGATCTTGGCCATATCGACGGCGCCCTGATGGTGGGGCAGCATGCCAGTTACAAAGTCTTTATCGGGATCGCCGGTATATGACATCGCCATATCCTTGTGCATTTTCTCCATGGCTGCCATGGAGGCCTTGGTGGCGTCCGTGGCATCCGCAGGCATTGGCATGCCCATTTTTGAATGGTCCATTTTCGAATGGTCCATCGTCTCGGCCTTTTGAGCCATGGCGGCACCGGAAAGTGCGAACGCAGTCGCCGCAAAAATGCTGATCGTTTGACGTTTCATGTGCTGTCCTTTGGTTCCTTGGTTAGAAAGCTTCTGCTGCAGTGAGCGCCGTGCGTCCAGCGCGCAGCCTTTCAAGGGGCCGTTCGCCGAATTTCAAAAACAAAACCGGTGTCAGGAACGTGTCGAGCAGCGTGGAGCTGATGAGCCCACCAAAGATCGTCACCGCCACCGGATGGAGAATTTCGCGACCTGCTTCGCCAGCGCCGAGCAGGAGCGGCGTCAGCGCGAGGCCTGCTGAGAGTGCGGTCATCAGCACGGGCGTCAGCCGCTCCAAGCTCCCACGCACAACGAGGCCCGGCCCGAACGGTTCCCTCTCATGCAAAGCGAGATTGATGTAATGGCTGATTTTGAGGATGCCGTTGCGCGCCGAGATCCCAGCCAACGTAATGAAGCCGATCATGCTCGCGACCGAGAGCGGCTGACCCGCAACGCTGAGCGCGATCACGCTGCCAATGAGGGCGAGCGGGATGTTGGCCATGATGATGCCGACCAACGCAGCCGACTGATAGCGCGTGTAGAGCACCAGAAAGACCAAGCTGAGCGACACGAGGCTGAGCCCGCCGATCATGAGCATCGCCTCCTCCTGGGCCTGGAAGGTGCCTTCGAGGCTGGTGCGATAGCCGGTGGGCAGATTTGCTGTGGCGAGCGTTTGGCGGATGTCGGCGACGATCTTCGTCATGTCCCTGGTGCCGTTCGTGTTGGCCAACACCACGATGCGGCGCTGACCGTTTTCCCGCAGGATTTGGTTGGGGCCGTCATCCTCGGTGATGGTTGCAACAAGGCTCAGCGGGATTTGGCCATTGGGCGTCGGGATCAGCAGATTGCGCAGGCCCGTCGTTGAGCGGTCGGTGTCTTTCAGGCGGAACACCACATCGAAGCGGCGGTTACCTTGCAGGATTTGCGACACCACGCGCCCGTTCGACAGGCCGTCCAAGGCTTCGGTCACAGCCGACGGCGTGATGCCGTAGAGCCCGATGCGCTCGAAGTTGACGGCCACCCGCAGCTGGGGAATGCGCACCTGCTTTTCGACCTGCACGTCGGTCAGGCCGGGAATCGCTGCCAGCTTTTCGCGCAACCCCTCGCCGAGCGACCGCAACGTATCCAAGTCCTCGCCGTAGATCTTGAGCGCAATTTCGGCGCGCACACCCTACAGCAGGTGATCGAGCCGGTGGGATATGGGCTGGCCGACGTTGATGTTCATCGGCAAGGCTGACAGCCGCGCACGGATGTCAGCCATCACCACGTCTTTGGGGCGTGTCGATTTTTTGAGATCGACATCGATTTCGCTCGAATGCACGCCCTCGGCATGTTCATCGAGTTCCGCCCGGCCCGTGCGGCGGCCGACGCTGACGACTTCGGGCACCTCGCGGATGAGACGTTCGGCGATCAGCCCAAGCCGGTTTGATTCAGCCAGCGACAGTCCGGGATTATAGAGCGCGCTGATCGTCAACGTGCCTTCGTTGAACGCAGGTAGGAACGTGCGCGGAAGCAGCGTCGCCGCATACGCTGCCACGCCGACCATGATGACGGCGGACGCCATGAGCATACGGGAATGTGCAAACGCCCAACCGAGCGCACGCCGGTTGGCGGACTTAAGCGTCCGTACCACGAGGCCGTCGCTTTCGTGTCCGGTCGCGCCCGAAAGGAAGTAATAGGCCAGAACCGGCGTTACGGTGATCGAAATGACGAGGCTCGCGAGGATTGCCACGATGTAGGCGACGCCGAGCGGGGCGAACAAGCGGCCCTCAATGCCGGTCAGCGCAAACAGCGGCACAAACACGAGGATGATGATCATCGTTGCGGTGACGATGCCGGAGCGGACCTCCTGAGAGGCGGCGGCAATGACCGTGAGCACGGGCTCAGGTCGCAATTTGGCGCGGTTTTCACGCAAGCGCCGGATGATGTTTTCAACATCGACAACAGCGTCGTCCACAAGTTCACCGATAGCGATCGCGAGCCCGCCAAGCGTCATCGTGTTGATGGTCATGCCGAGTGTCTGAAACACGACCACCGTCACGAGGATCGAGATCGGGATCGCCGTCAGCGAGATGATCGTCGCCCGCCAGTTCATCAGGAACAGGATCAGCACGACAGCCACTACTGCGGCGGCTTCGAGCAGAACTTGTTTCACATTGGCAATGGAGGTCTCGATGAACGTGGCCTGCCGGAACTGTATGTTGGTCGCGGTCACGCCCGCGGGCAGCGTCTTTTGCAATTCCGCCAGCGTCGCCTCGATGTGTTGGGTGAGCTTTATTGTGTCCGCGCCCGGCTGCTTCTGCACCGAGACGATCACCGCAGGCTGGCCCATGAAGCCCGCATCGCCACGTTTGACGCGGGCCGCAAAATCAATGTCGGCCACCTGCCGCAGCAATATCGGCTGGCCCGAGCGCGACGCCACGACCACATTGCGCAGATCGTCGAGCCGATGGGTCGCGCCGATGTTGCGGATGAGATATTCGCGCGCCTGCTGGTCGACGAAGCCCCCGCCCGTGTTGGTGCCAAAGCGGCGGATCGCAACCTCGATTTGGTCGGCCGTGATATCGAGTGCGCCCATCGCCGTGATGTTCGGCGTCACCCGGTACTGCCGCACTTCGCCGCCGATGGGGATGACCTGGGAAACGCCCTGGATCGTCAGCAGTTGCGGGCGGATGACGTAGTCCGCCAACTCACGCACATCCATCGGCGCCATGCCCGCACTCGAGCTGGCAACCAGCATGATCTCGCCCATGATCGACGAGATCGGCCCCATCTGTGGGGTTACGCCGCGCGGCAACTGGGTGCCGAACAGCGCCAGCCGTTCGGCCACCTGTTGCCGGTTGCGATAAATGTCAGTGCCCCAATCGAACTCAACATAAACGATCGACAGCCCTACGCCCGAAACGGACCGCACACGGGTGACACCCGGCATGCCGTTCATCGTCGTCTCGATCGGGTAGCTGACCAGTTGCTCAACCTCTTGGGGGGCAAGACCCTCAGCTTCGGTCAGCAGCGTGACGAGCGGCTTGTTGAGGTCGGGGAAGACATCGACGGGCAAGCGCGGCAGCACCACGCTGCCGTAGCCGATCAACAGCAAAGCGGCTGCAAGGACGAACAGGCGATTTTTCAGGCTCGCTGAGACGAGAAAATTGAACATCAGCGCACCTGATTGATGAGTTCGGCGCTGCGCACGACAACGCGCTCGCCGGGTTTAAGGCCGCTCTCGATGCGGACATGATCACCATCGAAGGGAGCTGTTTTCACGGGTGCGGCGACGAACCGTTCAGCGTCCGTATGCCGCCACACGATATCCTCGCCGTTGGCGGCGCGGACAACGGCCGACTTAGGCACTACGATCGCAGCGATAGGCTCACCCGCCTGCGTCGTGACCCGCACCAGCATGCCGACGTTGAGGGCAGGCTGCGCGCCCTCGACCTCGAACTGCAGCACGGTCGCCTGCTGGCGCAGCGTGCGGCTTCGTCCGATGAAACGGAGCGGCATCGTCACCCCGTCCGGCGTGCTGGCGGTGGCCAACACAAACGTC
>JBBRKD010000144.1:0-5532 GCA_038218255.1 Hyphomicrobiales bacterium
TCGCACCGAGCTTCGCCAAGCGGCTGGTCACGTCGCGGATATACTCGTGGAGGCCAAAGATTTCCATGGCGACGATGATGACTGGCGGATTGGAGACGCCGACCGGCTTGGCGACGTAGGCGGGCATCTGGGTGCCAGCGACCGGAATCGATTGCATACCGGCCGTGAGCCCGGTGTCTGGCGTCGTGGTCACTTCCGCTCGCACCTCGCCTGCGGCCAGCGTGTAGCCAGCGGCAGCGGCTGCCGACGCGGTCATCACGCCGCGCCGCGTGAGGGGTGCGATTTTCACGAGACCGACGACATCGGCGGGCAAGGTTTCGTCAGCAGACATTGGGGCGCTCCATTGTGGCGAGGGAACTGAGGCGAGGCGACGGCCTGCGCGGCCTAACTTACGTCTAGCCAGTGAACGCAGCGGGTGTGTGACCAACGCGCCCTATTGCGCACCGGTTCCGGCGGCAGCCTCAATCGTCCTTGCCGTGGCAGTGCTTGTATTTCTTGCCGGAGCCGCATGGGCAGGGATTGTTGCGCGAGACTTTGCCCCAGGTCGCAGGGTCGGTCGGCTCGACGCCGCCTGATTTGCGCGACTGGACGGGGGGTGCCTTGGCCGAACGGTCGTCCAGGCGGGCGGTGTTTGAGCCTGCGATTGCGCGATCAACGAGGGCGAGCTCTTCCAGCGCCTCAGGCGGGAGCGCACGATTGTAGAACCGCGGATCCATCTCATCGAGGCCGGTGGTTGCGTCGATGTGGTGGACTTCCATCGGCGGCAGTTCGACGGGCTGGAGGGCTGGCTGTTCGTCGCGCGGGGCGAGCGCCACATGCATCAGCTGGCCCGTGGTCGCTTCGCGCAGGCGACCCAGCATGCCCTCGAAGAGTACGAAGGCTTCGCTCTTGTACTCGTTCAAAGGGTCGCGTTGGCCGTAGGCGCGGAAGCCGATGACCTGGCGGAGGTGTTCGAGCGTGACGAGATGTTCGCGCCAGAGCTGGTCCAACGTTTGGAGGAGGACCATTTTTTCAATCTGTCGGTAGATGTCAGGGCCGATCTCGGCCGCTTTCTCCTCAGCGCGGGCATCGACGGCTGTGAGCAGCCGCTGCGAGATCTCTTCGTCCGCGATGCCCTCTTCCTCGGCCCAATCGGTGATGGGAAGGTTCAAACCGAAGGTGTTCTCGACGGCCTCTTGCAGCCCCTTTGCGTCCCACTGCTCGGCGTAGGCTTTCTCTGGGATATGACGCTTGACGAGGCCTTGTGCCACCTCGTGGCGGAGGTCTTTGACTGTTTCCGACACGTCGTCTTCGGCCATGATGTCGAGACGCTGCTCGAAGATCACCTTGCGCTGATCGTTCATCACGTCATCGTATTTGAGGATCTGCTTGCGGATGTCGAAGTTACGGGCCTCGACCTTCTTTTGCGCCATCTCGAGCGACTTGTTCATCCACGGGTGCGTGATCGCTTCGCCTTCCTGAAGGCCGAGCGTTTTCAACACGCTATCCATGCGGTCGGAGCCAAAGATGCGCATCAGATCGTCGTCGAGGGCTAAATAGAACTTTGAGCGGCCAGGGTCGCCCTGGCGGCCCGAGCGGCCGCGCAACTGATTGACGATGCGGCGGCTCTCGTGGCGCTCCGTTGCGAGCACGAACAGGCCGCCCGACTCGATCGCTGCGGCTTTCTTGCGATCCACGTCGGCTGCGATCTCGGCCTTCTTGGCGTCGATGGCTGCATCGTCGGGTGGGGTGCCGTTGGTTGCCGTTTGCATCACCCAGTCGCGCAGACGCGCTTCGACGTTGCCGCCGAGTTGGATGTCCGTGCCGCGACCGGCCATGTTGGTTGCGATCGTCACGCCGCCGGGTTGGCCAGCTTGGGCGACGATATAGGCTTCCTGCTCGTGGAACCGGGCGTTGAGCACCTGGTGCGGGATCGCTTGGGCGTTCGCTGTCGCGTTCTTGCCGATCCCGGTCAGGTATTCGCCCATGTCCGTGAGCTGCGCCTTGAGGTCGTCCTGCTTGCCGGACTTGAGCGCATCGGCCTGGGACAGCAGTGACTTGCCAACGCCTTCAATGTAGGCGCGGTCGCCGAGGAGGGCTGACAACTGCTCGGATTTTTCGATCGTCGTGGTGCCGATCAGGATCGGCTGGCCACGGCGGTAGCAGTCGGCAATCGTCTGGACGATCGCTGCGTATTTTTCTTTCTGCGTCCGATAAATTTCGTCGTCGTCATCGACGCGGCTCACCGAGCGGTTGGTCGGCACCTCGATCACATCGAGACCGTAGATGTCCATGAACTCGCTGGCTTCGGTCGAGGCCGTGCCGGTCATGCCGGCGAGCTTCTCGTACAGGCGGAAATAGTTCTGGAAGGTAATCGAGGCGAGCGTCTGGTTTTCGGGCTTGATGTCGACGCGCTCTTTCGCTTCGAGCGCCTGGTGGAGGCCTTCGGAATAACGGCGGCCCGGCATCATGCGGCCGGTGAACTCATCGATGATGACAACTTCGCCGTTCTTGACGATGTAATCCTTATCGCGCTGGAACAGCCGGTGGGCCTTCAGTGCCTGATTGATGTGGTGGACGAACGTGACGTTCTCGATGTCGTAGAGCGATCCGGTCATGACGCCGGCTTCTTGCAAGCGCGCTTCGATCCGCTCGTTGCCGACTTCGGTGAGCGTTACGGTGCGCTGCTTTTCGTCGAGCTCGAAGTCGTCGGGCTGGAGCGCTGGCATCATTGCATCGATCGACTGATAGAGCTCGGCGCGATCTTCGAGCGGGCCTGAAATGATCAGCGGCGTGCGCGCTTCGTCGATTAAGATGCTGTCGACTTCGTCCACGATGGCGTAGCCGTGGCCACGCTGGACCATCTCGTCTTTGCTCATCTTCATGTTGTCGCGCAGATAGTCGAAGCCGAGCTCGTTGTTGGTCGCGTAGGTCACGTCGCGGGCGTACTGCTCCTTGCGCTTGCTATCGTCTAAGTCGTGCACGATCACGCCGACGGTGAGCCCCAAGAACGTGTAGACCTTTCCCATCCATTCGCTGTCGCGGCGGGCGAGATAATCGTTGACGGTGACAACGTGGACGCCTTTGCCTGCGAGGGCATTGAGGTAGACGGCGAGTGTTGCGACGAGCGTCTTGCCCTCGCCGGTTTTCATTTCGGCAATCTTGCCCTCATGGAGCACGGCGCCGCCGATCAACTGGACGTCGAAATGACGTTGGCCGAGCGCGCGTTTTGCGGCCTCGCGCACGGTCGCAAAGGCTGGCGCGATGAGATCATCAAGCGTGACCTCGCCGTCGGCTAGCTGTTGCTTGAACAGGACGGTGCGGGCGCGCAGTTCATCGTCGGTGAGGGCCGAAATCTCGGCTTCAAGTGCGTTCACCGCGTCGACTTTCGAACGGAAGGCCTTCACGCGGCGCTCGTTGGAGGAGCCGAAAATCTTCGAAGCGAGCGCGCCGAACGAGAGCATTCCGGTTGGTCCTTGATCGTTAAGCGCTAGCCCTACAACAAAATAACGCCCCGGGAGCGTCTGAACTCCGGGCCGCGCGATCTGTCAAAGCAGCGCTGTGCTATCGGCAGGGCGGTCCCACCGCTATGTCATGGGGCGTGAAATAGGGACGCTGCCTGCGGATTGTCAACGTGGGGTAACGGGTATGTGGTCGCAGTGGGCACGACCTCTCGCATTGTTAACTTGGCAGGGCCCAGGGAAAGCTCGTAGACAACGCGCGGGAATTTTTAGGCCGGGCCGCGATGGTTTGCGGCTGAGCTTTTTGTCGTCAACGCCCCGAGCTTTCAGGCAAGGAACACCACGTGCGAGCATCCCACATCAAGATTTCGACCAGCCTCCGCCCCGTTCTCCGCCCCGTTCTCCGCCCCGTTCTCCGTCGCGCCCTCACATGGGCCGTCGCAGGACTTGCAATGTTCAGTGTCACGCAGGCGGCTCTTGCCCAGGACAAGGTGATGGCGACGGTCGATGGCAAGAAGATTACGGAAGCTGATATCCGGTTCGCGGAATTCGAAATCGGCGGCGATCTCGGCAATCTGCCGCCTGCCACGAAGCGGCGTGTGCTCGTCGAGTATATGATCGAGAACCAGCTGTTTGCCGATGCGGCAGAAAAAGACAAGCTGTCGAGCGGACCTGCGTTCGAAGAGCGCTTGACGTATTGGCGACGGCGGGCGCTGCGCGACACGTTCTTTGACAAGAGCGTGAAAGGCGATGTCAGCGATGGGGTCGCCAAGGCGTTTTACGAGGACCAGATCAAGGGCATGAAGCCCGAGGAAGAGGTGCAGGCGCGTCATATCCTCGTCGATACCGAAGAGAAGGCGAAAGAGATCGCAGACAAAGTCGCCAAGGGCGGGGATTTTGCGGCGCTCGCCAAGGAAAACTCGAAGGATCCGGGCTCGAAAGACGATGGCGGCATGCTGGGCTATTTTGGCCGCGGACAAATGGTGCCAGCCTTCGAAGAGGCGGCGTACCGGTTGAAGAAGGGCGAGGTGTCATCACCGGTGAAGAGCCAGTTCGGCTTCCACATCATCAAGCTCGAGGATCGTCGCGAAAAGAAGCTGCCGACGTTTGACGAGGTAAAAGACCGGATCCTGAACTCAATGATCCAGAAGAAGGCTCAGGATGTTGCGCTCGCGCTGCGAACTAAGGCGAAGATCGAATACATTGACCCCGAAGTGAAGAAGTTGGCCGAAGAGCAGGAGAAGGCCCAGGCTGAGCAAAAGTCCGCGATGGAAGCTCAGATCAAGGGCCAGATCGAAAAGATGGAAAAAGAGGGGAAGACGCCGCCGGTGCTGCCGGGGGCGGAACCTGCAAAGAAGTAAGGTCACGGATGGTATTTTTGAAAGGGCCGCTTGCATCAAGTGGCCCTTTGCTTTTGAACGACGACGAGAAAGCATCGCGATCTGCGCGAACTCGCGCTTGGCGTGCAGATGTTGCTTGGCCATTTTTTCCGGGCCACGCCCTTCCGACCGAAAGCCACCCCATGGGATCGACCCTCAAGCCATCGCCGTTTGCGCCCGCAACACTCGCCACGTTGCCGCCCATCGACGGCGTGCGCTTTGCTACCGCTGAAGCAGGGATCCGCTACAAGGGCCGCACCGATCTCCTGCTTGCGGTGTTCGACGAAGGCACAGTGGCGGCAGGTGTTCTCACACAGTCGAAAACATGTTCGGCCCCGGTGCTGCATTGCCGGGCGGCCCTCGCATCGGGCTCAGGTGCACGCGCGCTGGTCGTCAATTCGGGGAATGCGAACGCCTTTACGGGCCTACGCGGTCGCGCGGCGGTCGAAACAACGGTCGGGGCGGCGCAGGCTGCAACCGGCGCGTCCGCTGCAGGGTCGATCTACATTGCGTCCACGGGTGTGATCGGTGAGCCGCTCGCAGCTGATCGCTTTGTCGGGCGGCTCGGCGAGATGGCACAGCACGCGTCAGCCGATGCCTTCGAAGCTGCAGCGCGCGCGATCCTGACGACCGACACCTATCCCACCCTCGCAACACGTACCGTTGAGATCGGCGGCGTGCCGGTCACGGTCAACGGGTTCTGCAAAGGGGCC
>JBBRKD010000145.1:0-5523 GCA_038218255.1 Hyphomicrobiales bacterium
GGCATTGTTGCCATTGCCATAGCCGAAGTTATCGGTAATGACGTTGCTCCACGTATTGCCGTCCGCACTGCGCCAGATTTGCCCGCCCGGGGCTGCGCTGAAATCGTTGCTAGTCGCCGCGTAGAGGCTGCCGCTATAGACCGTCATATTGAGAATTTCAGCGTTGGAGGTCATGCCAAACCCCGCTGTAACGACATTCGTCCAATTTATGCCATCGGGGCTTCGATAAATCTGCCCGCCTAGCTGCTGACCAGGCGACATCGCGCCCGTACCCAGATAGATGTTTCCGCCGAACACAGCGAATGAGTCTGCGATGGTCGTGCTGATGCCCAGTCCACCGCTGAGAACGTTCGTCCAATTGCGTCCGTTGCTCGTACGCCAGACTTGACCGTCGCCCGTCAGTCCGGTGCCCGCATACAACTGGGCATTAAAGACGGCCAGCGCATTTACAGCAGCCGACGGATAACCGAAGCCATTCACATTCACTTGCGACCAATTTGGCACCCCCGGCGCATATTTCTGGATGCGATGGTTGAACTCATCGGCGGCGTATAGGCTACCATAACGGTCGAATCCCAAACCATTCGGCGCTCGCAGTTGTCCCGTTCGGCTGCCGTAACTATGCGCGATGGTTGTCAGGTAGTTGCCGATTGAATCGAAAACCTGAATACGATCGACGTAGGAATCAGCCAGGTACAGATTGTTTTGTGCATCAAGCGCCATCTGATGCGGGCCACAGAACTCATTGTTTAGATCGCGACCGGTGCACGATGCAGCGCCACCCATCGTACGCTGGTAAACGTAATGGCTGTCGAACACCTGCACGCGGGCATTGGTCTCTTCGGACACGTAAAGCGTGCCATGGATATCAACGACGACATCGGCGGGATTGTTAAAGTGCGCATTGTCTGCGCCCGAAACGCCCGTGACGCCGAGCGTCGCAACGTGTGTACCGGCGGCGTCGAAAATCTGCACGCGCTGATTTAGCTGATCAGCTACATACAGGGTGTTATCGGCTGTTAGGAACAGACCGCGAGGGTAATTGAAATTGTAATCGCCGGCACCAAAGCCACTGCCGATGGTGCTGTAATAGGAACCGTCCGAGTTATAAACCTGAACGCGATGATTTCCGGAGTCCGCAACGTAGACGCGCTGGTTGACGTCGAGCGCCACATCCCACGGCTCGTTGAAGTGCGCGTTGTCGACAATACCCGAAATATCGCCGGGGGCGCCGACCGCCCACTGCGGCACGCCCGTCGCGTTGAGTTTAATGAGCCGGTTGCCGCGCACCTCGGTCAGATAGATGCTGCCGTCGGCCGCAATGGCGACACCGCCGGGCTGATTGAAGTGCGCATTGTCCGTCGCGTAGGGTACGCCGGTGGTGCCGTAGGTGCGAACATAGTTGAGGTTGCTGTCGAATTGCTGGACGCGGTAATTGCCCTGATCCGCAACATACAGGCTGCCAGCTGAATCAACTGCGACGTCGGATGGCAGGTTGAACTGGCTGTTGCTGCTGCCCGGGACGCCCGCGCCAAGCGTCGCGAGATAGGCGCGTGTCACCTGGTCAAAAATTTGTACCCGGTGGTTGCGCTGGTCGGCGACAAAGATGCGCGACGCACCGACCGCCACACCCTGCGGATTGTCAAACTGGCCATTCCCGGAGCCGGATGCGCCGGCGCCCAGACTTGCGACATAACCGATTGAATCCGGAGTACTGACATCAAATATTTGTACTCGATGGTTACCGGTATCAGCCACGTAGAGCAAGTCGCCGCCGTCCACCGTAACATGGCCAGGGTTGTTGAACCCGGCGTTGGTCGACGTGAACGAGCCGCTGAGGCCGAGCGTATGCGAGTAGACGCCAGCGCTATTGAAGACCTGGACGCGGTGGTTGCCGCCATCGCTCACATAAATGTCGCCGTGGCTATCAAAGGCAATGCCGCGCGGCGAATCGAAGTGGCTATTATCGGAACCGGCGACCCAGCTTTGGCCGAGTTTGCCGAGATAGGTCCCGCTGGAATCGAACTTGAGCACGTGCTTGACGCTTCCATCTACGAACCAGAGGTTGCCGGCGCCGTCGACCGCGAGATCCGAAAGCCAGTCGATGTCCGCGCTAGGGGTCGCGCCATTGCGAAAACCGGCTCTGCCGATCTGCGTCAGGAACGCGCCGGTAACACCATTGAACAGCATGGCACGCAGGCCGTATGAGTCGGCAATCCACACATTGGTGCCGTCGGTCGTAAGACCGTAGGGCGCATCGAGGTGAGCACTATCTTCGAGCCAGGCCGTTTCAGTATAGCCAAAGGTCCGGGCAAACCGGTAGACTGTGCCGGAGGCCCCGAGCGGCAGGGCGCCGGCGCTGGACTGTTGCGGGTACTCGCGGCCATGGGGGGAGCGCGGCGAGCGGGCATCGGCGCCGTTGGGGGCAGGGGGCAGCGGTCCCTGCGCCGAGATGTCGAGTGCGAGCGCGAGCATGAGGACTTGAATGAGACCCAGGATGATGAGGCGTCGTGATTTCAGGAGTGTGTCTCCGATAGGTGGATTCCTATTCTATGAGAGATCAGAGGGCGGCAATTGCTTTCAGACGCCCAGAACACAAACGCCAACGAAAGGCGACAAGACTTGTCGTTTCGCCGGCGTCGGGAAAGATAGAGCGGGTAATGCGCGATGCGGCAACGGAGACAGCGCCATGAGGTAACGCCCTTTCGCGATAACGATGGCTGCAGGTGTTCGCAGCAAGTATAGCCATACTCCAGAGCGTGTGCAAAAATCATCACGCGCGAGCCAGGGGCGTGGGAGTGCCATTATTTACAACCTATCTGTAAACCCGACGGCATGTAGAATGTAAGGGTGAACAAAACCTCGGAAGAGACCAAGACTCGCTACACGGACGTGGCCAGTTGGGAGTTGTCGGACAGTTTGTGGGAACACAGTGAACCGTTGTTGCCCAAACCGATGTCGCGCTTTCGGGGCCGTGGCGCCGCGCGGCGCAACATCGGCGGTCGCCCGGCAGCCGATCGCCGCCAGACGATGAGTGGCATCCTGTATGTGCTGCGTACGGGCTGCCAGTGGAATGCGGTGCCCGCCGGTTATGGATCGGGAAAGACAGCCCACAGCTACTTCCAGGCTTGGCGGCGTGCCGGTGTGTTCAAGCGCCTGTGGGCGTCTGGGCTGACCACTTATGGCAAATTGGTCGGCATTGACTGGCACTGGCAAGCGGCGGACGGGGCCATGACCAAGGCCCCGCTGGGTGGTGCCAGAACAGGCCCAAATTCGACCGATCACCGTAAGTGCGGGACCAAACGCAGTCTATTGGTCGACGAGCGAGGCGTCCCTTGGCGCTCGTGATCAGCGAAGCCAACATGCCCGACTGCAAGTCCCTGGAACCAACTTTGCAGACTGTCATGATTGAACGCCCGGACGTCCACGATACGCCGCAGCACTTGTGTCTGGACAAAGGCTACAGCGGCGCGCCCAGCACGAACGTCGCTGAAACGGCTGGCTATACGGTGCATGTGCCCGATAATACCAATGCGAGGACCAAGCGCCGGTGCCAACCAGGGCGGCGCAAAGCACGGCGTTGGGTAGTTGAAGTGGCTCATTCTTGGATCAATCATTCCCGGCGTCTATTGGTGCGCTGGGAGAAAAAGGACCGCAACCATTCGGCTTTACTTCACTTTGCTTGCGCGATCATCTGCTGGCACAAGTGTAAGGTTTAGAGATAGGTTCTTATCTGGACTTTGTCCATTTTTCGGGCGCCTGAATTACTAAAATAGGCTTGTTTTGATGAGGTAGGGAGTTATCAGCATGACATACATGGCCGAGATGTTGCATTTACGAGACCCCACCTCACGAAATAAGCCGAAAACGCAATATCCGCACGCGGCAAATGGACAAAGTCCAGATTATGCGAAACTCAATAATTGATTGACAAGGGGCTAATTCCCGCAAGGAAGTGCATGTATAACCAAAGACAGCCAGCACCGCGATAATGACTTCCGGCGTTGGCTGTTTATTTCGCCAGGATTCTGCGCTGTGACTGTCATCGTCCCGGTAGTCTTTGGTGCTCAGTGGATGCTGTGACCGTAGTGATACCCATAAGGGTTTTGTATTAACTGCGCGTCTGAAGGTAAGCTTGCCGCTTGCAAGGCATGAAACCATTTTGCATCCCATAGGCTCACGCCCGTCTGATACCGCTCCTTCACCCTGAATGCCCTACACATCGAGCAGCCTCACCAGCCCATGCAGCAGCCGGTCGATGTCATCCGACGAGTTATAAGCCTGGATGGACACGCGAACGAACGGCTTGCCCTGCCACGTGACGATCGGGATTTCCACGCCGAATTCGTCGTAGAGGCGCGACTTCAAGGCAGCCGGGTCGCACGGCGGCAGCGGCAGCGTGCACATCTGGCTGAACCACTCGGTCGACTCGGGGGCGATGGGCGGCAGGCCGGTTAACTCGCCGATGCGGGTGCGCGCTTGCTGCACTAGGCCGTGACAGTGCGCGCGCACCGCCGCCCAGTCATGCGACTGCACGAACCGGATCGCTTCGGGCACCGCCAGGTACGCTGAAGGGTCGCGCGTGCCGGTGAATTCCTGCTCGTCGATGAAACGTGACGGGCCTGGCGTCATGGACTCATAACCCCAGCTCACAACCAGCGGCTCAACCAGGTGCTGGCGGTCGGGGCGCACGTATAGGAACGCAGAGCCCTTGGGCGCGCAGAGCCACTTGTGACAGTTGCTCGCGTAGAAATCTGCGCCGAGGTCGCCCATCTCGAGCGGGATCTGGCCCACGGCGTGGGCGCCATCGATAACGCTGAGGATGCCGGCGGCGCGGGCGCGGGCGCAGAGCTCCTTGATCGGGAAGGTCAGTGCGGTTGGCGAGGTGATATGGCTGAGGAAGATGACCTTCGTGCGCAGCGTGACGCCGGCCCAGAAGCGCTCGATGAAGTCGGCGTGGGTGGTAACTGGAAGCGGGATCGGCTGGAGCTTGTAAACGGCGTCGGTCTGCTTACACAGGTAGTGCCAGGTGCGGTCGAGCGCGCCGTACTCGTGGTCGGTGCCGAGGATCTCGTCACCGGGCTGAAGGTGCAGGCTGCGCGCGACAATGTTCATGCCGGTCGTGGCGTTGGGCACATAGACAAGGTCATCGGCGCCGCAGTGGACGTATGCGGCCAGGGCGGCGCGCGCCTCATGCATGAGGCCATTGTAGCGCCGGTGCGTGCTCAGAAATTCGACGGGCTGATATTCCAGCTCGCGCTGCCACCATTGATATTTGTCGAATACAACCTTCGGCGTGGCGCCAAATGAGCCGTGGTTCAGGAAGGCGATATCCGGATATAGCAGGAAAAGGTCTTTAGGCAAGGCCGATGGGGTGTTGGGCATTCGGTATCCTCACAGGGTTTGGGACGATTATAACGCCTATTGCTAAGTGTTGGAATCAGCCGGTATCGATGCGATTTGATATGTGCAGCGGCTCTGCTTGATTTATTGGTAACCCGCTAATACTTTCATCACGCTTTC
>JBBRKD010000146.1:0-5495 GCA_038218255.1 Hyphomicrobiales bacterium
CTGACGGGGCTGTTTTGGACCGTTCAGCGGGTGTGGCTGGCGTGAATTCCCGTTCGCCCAGACGACGCTGTGGCGCGTCCGCATCGCGGTAACCAAAATCGCCATCGTTGTGCAGTGCGTTTCCTCAGAAATCTGAAACTGCCACGTAAAACTTGCGTAAAGGCTTGGTAGTGGTTGCGGAGCGGTTGGACGCTTTTGGCCGGAAGCGCTGCAGCGACTGAACGCGTCGACCACATCAAAGATCCACACCTCAGGAGTCTTCCATGCGCACTATCCAGACCCTCGTCGCCGTCGCCTTCACGGCAGCCGCATGCTTTACGGTTTCGTCGGTAACCACTTCGGGCGTCGCCAACGCCAAGGCCCATGTCACTAAGGGCAAGCCGGGCAAGTGCGGCGTCAACAAGTACTACAGCAAGAAAGACAAGGGCTGCGTTTCGAAGGCGTAAGTTCGCTACGTACGCATGACTTGGTCATGGCCCCGAGAGGGGTGATCAGAGGGGGTTGGACGCGGTCGGATCGACCGGCAGTCCAGCCCCTTTTTTTTGATCGGGTCGTGTTGTAGACGCCGTGTTCAGGCGGCAGCGGCCGGCGTGACGTGCGGTAAGCCGACGGCGTCGAAGGCTGCATTCTGGCGGGCGGTGACGGTTGCGGTGTCGAAGCCTTCGATGGTTTCGTTGAACAGGTTGTGCCAATTGCGCCGGGCATCGAGGTGGAGGAAGACGCCGCCAAGACCGATGGCTGCGCGATCCATGAACACGAACTCGCGCGGGATGGTCACGGGGCCTTTCACTTTGAGGATCTGGTGGACCTCAAAGGCCTGTTTGCGGCCGTATTCGCCAGGCTGCGTGCCGTCGGCGATCGTGCGCTCGCGGTCGTCCAGCAACGGGCCGTAGATGAACTTTGCCCATAGCGTCAGCGCGTCGATCAGATCGGCGTTGAGGCCGCGGAAACCCCAGGTTTCATAGGCCTGGACAAGCTGGGCGCGGTCGTTCGCCTGAAGGCCGCGATAGAGCTCGACGACGCCTTGGACGAATGCGACGGGGAATTTACGCACGCAGCCAAAGTCGAGAAGGTTTACGCCGATCGGGCGACCGACTTGGCCGTTCACCGCCGATCCCGGCTCCTCGAACACGGTGTAGTTGCCCAGATGCGGGTCGCCGTGGATGACGCCATAATGGCTCACGGGATACCACCACGCGCGGTACATCGCGTCGGCCAAGCGGTTGCGATCTTCGAGCGGAGAGGCTTTGTAGTCGAGCAGGCGACGGCCTTCGAGCCACGTCATCGACAAGAGCCGCTTGGTTGATAACTCGGGGATCATTTCGGGCACGTGAACGTCGGGACGGCCTTTGAATATGAGGCCGTAAAGCGCCATGTGGCGGGCTTCCATGCCGTAATCGAGCTCTTCACGGAGGCGATCGCCGATCTCTTCCAGCATGTAGCGCGTGTCAACTCCGGCCGACCCCATGCGCGAATGGATGCCGAAGATCACGCGAAGCTGGTTGAGGTCGGCTTCGACGGCCGACTGCATGTCGGGATACTGCAGCTTGACGGCCAGCGCGCGGCCATCCCGCGTCGTGGCCTTGTGGACCTGCCCCAGCGACGCGGACGCTGTGGACGTATCCTCGAACGAGCCGAACCTCGACGGCCAATCGGGGCCAAGTTCGGCGATCATGCGGCGGCGGACGAAGCCTGGACCCATCGGCGGGGCATTGGCCTGGAGCTGGGCCAATTCGCGGGCGTATTCGGGGGGCAGGGCTTCGGGGATCGTCGATAGCAGCTGGGCGACCTTCATCAACGGGCCCTTGAGGCCGCCGAGAGCCGCCGCAAGGGCTGCTGCATCCGAGGTATTGTCGAGTTCGCGGCCAAACAAGCGGCCCGTCGCAACGCGGGCTGCGACCGCACCGACATTGCCGCCGACGCGGACATAACGGGCGGCGCGGGCTGAAAAGCGATTTTCTTCGTTGGACATCGGTTCAATCAACGCCTTGAGGTCAGCGCGCCGGGGCGGCGCACTCTCGTTACGCCCCAACCGGACGGCAGATCAGAGTTACTGAGAAACGACGGCTAAACCGCGACCTGGGTTCCGACCTCGACGACGCGGTCGATCGGTATCTGGAAATAGGTCGTGGCGTCTTCGGCCTGGCGGGCGAGCCCAATGAAAAGCCGGTCTTGAAAGAGCGGCATCTCGGATTTTTTGTTGGGGCGAAGTGACCGGCGCGACAGGAAGAAGCTCGTCCCACCCATGTCGATATTCAAGTCTTTCTTGCGGCAGAGTGTGAACACCTTGTTGATGCTCGGCGTTTCCATGAAGCCAAACTTTGCGATCACGCGGACGAACCCGTCGGCAACCGGTTCGACCTTGACGCGCTCGGAGTTGAGGACACGCGGTGTGTCGGCGGTTTTGATCGTCAAGATGATGTTGCGCTCGTGCAGGACACGGTTGTGCTTGAGGTTGTGCATCAGCGCGGTTGGAGCCGCCGTCGGGTCGCCGGTTAAAAACACGGCTGTGCCAGCAACGCGGTGGGGCGGTTTGGCTTCGAGCTTGCGGACCAGCCAAAGCAAATCGGCTTGGGCGTGGCGCGTCTCCTTGGCGAGAATTTTCGAGCCGGTAATCCAGGTTGCGATCACGAGCGCGATGGCAGCTGCCATCAACAGCGGAAGCCACCCACCTTCCAAAACCTTGGTCATGTTGGCGGCAAAGAAGAGCTGCTCGATCAAGACAAGCGGGATCATGAGGCCAGCAGCACCCCACAGCGGCCATTTCCACAGTTTCCAGATCACGAAGAACGTGATGGCGGAGGCGAGGATCATGTTGGCGGTGACAGCGACCCCGTAGGCGGCTGCGAGCTTGCTCGACGTCTGGAACATGACGACGACGACAATCACCGCAACGAATAAGAGCCAGTTGACGCGCGGGAGGTAGATCTGGCCCGACATGGTCTCAGAGGTGTGTACGACAGCAAGGCGTGGGACGAGGCCAAGCTGGATGGCCTGGCGGGTCAGCGAGAACGCGCCGGTGATCACGGCTTGGCTTGCGATCACAGTTGCAGCGGTCGCCAGCAGCACCATCGGGATCAGTAATTCTTTGGGATAAAGGAGATAAAACGGGTTTGCGATGGCCTCGGGATTGGCGAGGATCAGCGCACCCTGGCCAAGATAGTTCAGCATCAAGGATGGCAAGACAAAGCCCAGCCACGCGAACTGGATCGGCTTGCGGCCGAAATGACCAAGGTCGGCGTACAGCGCTTCCGCGCCTGTCACCGCGAGAAACACGAGACCCAGAACAGACACCGCGATGAGACCGTGTTGCATGAGAAAGCGGACGCCGAACGTCGGGCTGAGCGCTGCAAGGATTGTCGGGTTCTTCATGACCTGGAGCCCGCCGCCGATCGCCAGCGCGAGAAACCAGACAACGCAGACGGGACCAAAAAAGGTCGCGACTTTGGCCGTGCCGTACGACTGGGAGGCGAACAAAACCATGAGCACCACGATCGTGATCGGCAGGACGAACTTCTCAAAGGCTGGCGATACGAGGTTTAATCCCTCGACGGCCGACAGCACGGAAATTGCCGGCGTGATGACAGCATCGCCATAAAAAAACGAGGCCCCAGCGATGCCGAGGCACAAGATGAGTGGGGAACTGGTTTTGGCGACGGACTGGGCCAACGCCATGAGAGCGAACGTGCCGCCCTCGCCTTTGTTGTCAGCGCGCAGCAGGATCAGAACGTATTTGACCGTCACGATCAAAATGAGCGCCCAAAAGATGAGCGACAGGACACCGAGCACAACAGGGCGACCGGTTAGGCCCGCGTGCTGAGCTGCGGTTACCGCTTCCTTGAAGGCGTAGAGCGGGCTGGTGCCGATGTCGCCGTAGACGACGCCGATGGAGCCTAAGATCAGGGCCGCGAAGTTGCGATCGTGAGCGTGGTCAGCTGATTGACCACTGTCGGCCAGGGAGGTTTGTGCCATGCGGCACCTCGCAATTGGTCGGTTCAAGTCACCAGCCGAGGGGGCACGCTATGCTGCACCGCACTCGTCTGGCCAATAACCGTTGCCGATATACGCTTGTGCAGGGAGTCGCGCAAAGCCCAAATTTTGCCGCGATCCCCCTGCAGCGCCTTGACTTCTGCTGAGGCAGGGCGACAGCGCCGCAGGCCATCGTGGTTAACTGTTTTTACGCGACGCCCGTTCGGTTCCCGCCGCTTCCATCGCTTCAAGCTCGTCGATCAAGCCGGAAATGACCGCGAGCCCCTTGCCCCAGAACGCTGGATCGCGGGCATCGAGGCCGAAGGGGGCGAGCAACTCGGAATGGTGCTTGGAGCCACCCGCTTTGAGCAGATCGAAGTATTTGGCAACGAAGCCTGGATGGGCCTCGCGGTAGAGGCCGTACAGCGAGTTCACGAGGCAATCGCCGAATGCGTAGGCATAGACGTAGAACGGTGAGTGGATGAAGTGGGGCACGTAGGTCCAAAACACCTCGTAGCCCGGCTTCAGTTCGATTGCGGGGCCGAGGCTTTCGGCCTGCACGTCCATCCAGATGGCGTTGATCTGATCGGCCGTCAGTTCGCCTGCGCGACGGGCTTCATGGACGCGGCGCTCGAACGAATAGAACGCGATCTGGCGGACGACGGTGTTCAGCATGTCCTCGACTTTGCCAGCCAGCAGCGCCTTCTTTTCCTTGGGCGATTTGGTTTCGCTGAGCAGCTTTTGGAAGGTGAGCATTTCACCGAACACGCTCGCGGTTTCAGCGAGCGTCAGCGGGGTCTGGGACAGCAGCGGCCCCTGTTTGGCGGCCAGCACCTGATGCACGCCGTGGCCTAGCTCATGGGCGAGCGTCATCACGTCGCGCGTTTTGCCCTGATAGTTCATGAGCACATAGGGATGCACGGACGGCACGGTGGACGCCGAGAACGCGCCGGGCGTCTTGCCGGGGCGAACAGGCGCATCGATCCAGCGCTTATCGAAAAACTGCTTGGCAATCGCTGCCATTTCGGGTGCGAATGCGCCATACGCCGACAGCACCATGTGCTCGGCTTCGGGCCAGGGGATCGTGCGCTCGGGCTTATCGGGAAGCGGGGCGTTGCGGTCCCAATGGGCGAGCTTGTCGAGGCCGAGCCATTTGGCCTTCAATGCATAGTAGCGGTGGCTGAGCTTGGGGTGGGCGTCGCGGACGGCCGACACCAGCGCATCGACCACGGGGGCTTCGACGCGGTTGGCCAGATGGCGGCTATCGGCGACATCGGTAAAGTGCCGCCAGCGGTCGGAAATCTCCTTGTCTTTGGCGAGCGTGTTGGTGATCAGCGTGAACAGCCGCGTGTTGGCGCTCAGCGTGGTGGCGAGGGCTTCCGACCCAGCCTGACGCTTGGCGCGATCGCCGTTTGAGAGCAGATTGAGCGTCGGCTCCAGCGTGAGTGGTTCGGCTTCTCCGGCGACGTGAAACCGCAGGTCGGTCATGGTCTCGTTGAAGAGCCGGTTCCAGGCCCCGCGACCGG
>JBBRKD010000147.1:0-5494 GCA_038218255.1 Hyphomicrobiales bacterium
GGATTGATCGAGGTCAGGTTTCCAATGGCACCAGGCCTTTCGCAACATGCAGGGGCCGTGAGGCTGCCAGAATCGCAGCCCACACTCAGGAATTCGCAATGTCTGATTTGAAAGCGCAGTTCGACGCGGCCGTTACAGCCTCAAAGCTGCTGACGAAGAAGCCCGACAACATGACGCTCCTGAAAATCTACGCGAACTTTAAGCAGGCGACCGAGGGCGATGTGTCCGGCGAGCGGCCCGACATGTTCGACCGCGTGGGTGTTGCCAAGTTCGATGCCTGGGACAACCTTGAGGGCACGTCGAAAGAGGCAGCGATGCAAGCCTACATCGACCTGATCGCGAAGCTCCAGGCGGGCTGATTGGATGGTGCCGCTCTATCGTCGCATCCTCGGGTTGGCCTACGACACGTTGCCGGGGGCGGTGCGGCGTTTGCATGAGGCCGAATGTGAGACCCGTTGGTCAGGCACTTGCAGCGTCACGCGTGGCCAGGGGTGGCTGATCGCGCTTCTCTGCGCGATCGCCAATATCCCGCCAGAGACGCGCGCTGCCACACCGGGCTTCCAGCTTGCGGTTGTGCCGACGCCGAGGGGGGAACTTTGGGCGCGTGGGTTTGCCAGTCGCGCGCCTTTCGTCTCGCGGCAATGGGACGAGGACGGGCTGCTGTGCGAGCGGATCAACGCCATGACGATGACATTTGCGCTCGATGCGACGCGCGACGGCCTGCGGCTGATTTTGAAGCGCTGCCATCTGCTCGGCATTCCGCTCCCACGCGTGCTCTACCCCATCATTTCAACGCTTGAGACTGAAACCGGCGGTGTTTTTCATTTCGACGTCTCGGCGAAACTGCCGACAGGGCATTTGATCGTGCACTACCGCGGTGCGCTGGAGCCGATCTGCACCTAAGGTATCCCCTATTGCTGCTGGCTTTGACTTTGGGTCTGGGACTGGGGCTGTTCCTTGACGTCAACGACCACATCGAGCTTTTCGCTCACGCTGGCGACCCCGAACGGGATCGGGCGGCTGCCGCGGATGGGACTGGCAGACGCCGCATCGAGGCCGCAGGCGAGCCGGATGTAATGGTCATCCGGGCACACCTTGTTGGCGACGTCGAACCCGACCCAACCGAGCCCGTCGACATAGGCTTCAGCCCACGCATGGTGGGCCGTCTCAGGCTCGCTCGATCCTGACACATAATACCCGTTCACATAGCGGGCGGGCACGTCGAGGCAGCGCGCGGCCGATAAAAACACATGCGCATGGTCCTGGCAGACGCCGCGCCCCTGGGCGAGGGCCTCGGCCGCTGTGGACGTGGCTGTTGTGGTGCCGGTCTCGTAGGCGACCTTCTCGCGGATCGTGTCGGAGAGCGCGTGCAGGCGGTCGAGCGGCGTTGTGCCAGTTGTTGATCGTGCAATCTCGCGAATGGCAGCGTCGGGTTGCGTTGGTGCGGTCTGCCGGAGAAAAATTCTAACCGGCGCTGCATCTCGCAAGCCGCGAACGAGACCCGCGCAATCGGTTGTTTCGACCAACCCATGGGCCACGATCTCGATTTCGGTGTGAAGCTCTTGAGTCGCGACCAGAGCCGCCGCATTCCCAAAGCCGTCGACGAAATGAAGCGCCTTTTCAATGCCTGGCGCCTCGATCGTCCACGCCCGAACGGCCTGGGCGGCAAACGAGGGCGGCGTCAACCGCAACGTCTGGATAGCATAGCGAGACGGCGCATCGTAGGTATAGCGCGTGGTGTGGCGGACAGCGATGAGCATGGTGGGTTTCCGGGCAACCGTCATCCGTTGAAATGGTAGGCGTCGGCGACGCCGACCGCGAGCTGGGCATTGCGATTGGTGAAATCGAGCAAAAACTCGTGCAGCCCATCGGCAAAGATTTCAGACACGTTCGCGCGCGTCAGCCGGTTGACCGTCGCCGACGCAGCCTCATGGCAGGCATGCGACGCGCCGTAGTGGTATTGCAGATCGCTCAGCGCTGAGCCGATCTCATGATAGCAGGAGCGCAGCGAGCGCGGCATTTGCGGATTGAGGATGAGGAATTCGGCAATGCGCGCTGGCTGATAGTTTTCCTTGTACACCCACCGGTAGCTGCGATGCGCCGACACCGAGCGCAGGATGGCAGCCCACTGCACGTTGTCGACGGGCGAGCCGACAAGGCCGACGCTCGGCAACAAGACATAGTACTTCACGTCCAGAATGCGCGCCGTATTGTCGGCCCGCTCAATGAACGTGCCAAGTTGCGAGAAGCAATAGGTGTCGTTGCGCAGGATGGTGTTCAGCAACGCACCCCGGTACAGCGCGGAACGCTGTTTCACCCAGTCGAGGACGCGCGGCAGCTCGTTTGCCGACGACCGCTCGGGGTCGAACGAGGAGAAATCAATCCACGAGGTATTGAGGCTTTCCCACATATCCCGCGTGATCGACGTCCGCTGCGCGCGCGCGTTGCGTCGTGCCATGCTGAGGCACGACTTCACGCTCGAAGGATTATCGGCGTCAAACAGCAGGAAGTTGATCACGTGCCGCGCTTCAAGCGCATCGTATTTGGCGAAATACTCGTCCTCGCAGGCCGCACTTTCAAGCGTTGACCCCCAGTCCTGATGGTGCCCTTCGCCTGTGCGGGGCAGCAGAAAGATGCGGTAGGCAACCTCGGCGAGGCGGGCCATGTTTTCCGCCCGCTCCACATAACGGGCGAGCCAGTAAAGGTCGTTGGCAGTGCGGCCGAGCATCGTGCAATCAATCCCGATCAAACATTAGTCTTGAAGCACCCAGGTGTCTTTCGTGCCGCCACCCTGGCTCGAATTGACAACGAGCGAGCCGTCCTTGAGCGCAACGCGCGTGAGCCCGCCTGGCGTCAAGCGGACCTGATCACCGACGAGCACATACGGCCGCAAGTCGAGATGGCGCGGGGCTAACCCCTTGTCAACGAGCGTTGGGCACGTGGAGAGAGCGAGCGTCGGCTGCGAAATGTAGTTGTCAGGGCGCGCGATGATCTTGGCGCGGAACGCTTCGATCTCCGCTTTGGTCGATGCCGGGCCAACGAGCATGCCGTAGCCACCCGAGCCGTGGACTTCCTTGACAACAAGTTCAGCCAGATGTTCGAGCGTGTAGGCGAGGTCATCGGCCTTGCGCAGATTGTATGTCGGCACGTTTTTCAAGATCGGCTGCTGGCCCATGTAGAATTCGACGATTTCGGGCAGATAGCTGTAGATCGCCTTGTCGTCGGCGATGCCAGCGCCCGGGGCGTTGACGATCGTAACCCGGCCGGCGCGGTAGGCGTCAAACAGGCCGGCAACGCCGAGCATGCTGTCGGGGCGAAACACCAATGGATCGATGTAATCGTCGTCGATGCGGCGATAGAGAACGTCGACCCGCTTGAGCCCCTGCGTGGTCTTCATTTGCAGATAGCCGTCGAGCACCACGAGATCGTGCGCTTCGACAAGTTCGGTCCCCATTTGGTCGGCGAGGAACGAATGTTCATAATAGGCGCTATTGTAAAGTCCGGGCGTGAGGACCGCGATGACGGGATCATCGTCCAGGTTTGAGGGTGCGACGGAGACCAGTGTCTTGAGCAGGTTTTCTGGATAGGTGTCGACCGGCGCCACCCGGTTGGCGGCAAACAGATCGGGAAACAGCTGCATCATGGTTTCGCGGTTTTCGAGCATGTACGAGACGCCCGACGGCGTGCGCGTATTGTCTTCGAGCACATAGAACTCGTTTTCGCTGGTGCGCACGAGATCGATGCCGATGATGTGGCTGTAGACGCCAAGCGGAGGGTCGACGCCCAGCATTTCCGGCACGAAGGCCGCGTTGTTGATGATGAGCTCTTCGGGAATGCGCCCGGCCCTGAGAATTTCCTGCCGATGGTAGATGTCGTGCATGAATGCGTTGACGGCGCGCACGCGCTGCTCGATCCCGGCCGATAACCGCCGCCATTCGTGTGCCGAGATAATGCGAGGAATGATGTCAAAGGGAATAAGCCGCTCGGCCGACGAGGGATCACCATAAACCGCAAAGGTAATTCCCGTCCGCCGGAATACGCCCTCGGCATCCGCCCGTTTGCGCTCCAGCGCCGAAATGGATTGGGTTGCAAGCCACGTTGCGATGCCGGCATAGGGCTCGCGTGCGGTGGCAGTCGTCAGGCCATACATTTCGTCAAATGCTGCTGGCACGCGTCCCCCAACGGGTCTGTCTTAAGCCGAAGTGCCCACCAACAAGGCGCGCGACGACATTTCTCATCAAACTGTGCTTTGCAGCCGACCACAAGGCCCATGTGATGCCTAGGTTATTGGCAAACGCCTGAAATTGCAGCCATAGGCATGGCTTCAACGCGCGGGGACAGCAGCATTCATGCGGGTGAGCAGGGCTGCAAGACTAAACCCCATGAGTGCCATAAGGACGGCAGCAATGGCGAGCGTCGCGCGGCTGCCGAATGCTGCAAAGCCCCAGGTGTAGAGCGCAGGTCCGGCCGCCTGACCGAGAAAGAAAAAAAACGCGTGCAGCGAGACGGCAGCGCCCCGGGCGTCGGGCGCGAGTTCGGTCGCCTGCGTCTGGAGCGAGTTGTGGATCATGTAGAACCCGACGCCGATCACGACGAAGGCCAACGCCTCCTGGGGCCAATCGAGATGAAGTCCGCCGATCGCAAGGCCTGCGCCGGTCAAAAGTCCCCCGACTCGGATCATGTTCATCTGCCCGCCAAGCGCTGCGAGTATGCGCTTCACAAGCACAGCGTACATGACCCCGCCGATGGCAGCCCCCGCGATCACGAACCCGGCTTCCCGGATGCTGCCAGCACCGCGCGCTTCAAGCAGGGCCGCCACATGCGGCAACAGCCCAAACAGGCACATGCCACCGATGAAAACCGCGCCGTAGCAGACTTTCGCGCGCGGGTTGGCAAACACGAGCCCATAACCGTCGCGGATCGACTGGAGACTGAACGGCTTGCGTTGCGCCTTGGCCCGTGGCTCGAGGTACACAATCGCCAACACAGCAGCGGTCGCGACAAGCGCACAGCCAGCCCACAACACCGCGCGCCAGCCGAACGCGCTCGCGAGCAGCCCTGCGCCCATCGCGCCGAGCATCTGCCCTGACAACATTGCGACCAGGAGCCGCGACAGCGCGACCTGCCGTTGGTCAAGCGGCACCCGGTCGCCAACCATGGCAAGCGAGACCGGCACGGTGCCGCCCGCCGCAAGCCCCGCCACGATGCGAGCGGCGAAAAGCGCTTCGGAACTCGGAGCCACCGCCGACACGGCAAGCGCTACCGTCAAGACGATGAGGCAGCCTTGGATGATGCGGGCTTTGCCGACGGCGTCCCCCAAGGGACCAAGCACAGGCTGGCCGAGCGCATAGGGAAACGCGAATGCGGTGGCGAGCAACGCAATAACATCCGTTGAGGTCGCGAAATCACGCGCGATCTGCGGCACCACCGGGTCCAACAGGCGAATATTAAGCGCGGCGGCAAAGCAGCAAATGGACAGGCAAACCAGAACGGG
>JBBRKD010000148.1:0-5484 GCA_038218255.1 Hyphomicrobiales bacterium
CGGCAACGATGGCCGTCACGGCTGGTTTGCCTTCGGTCAAGGTGCCTGTCTTATCGACGACGAGTGTGTCGACTTTTTCAAGCCGCTCCAGCGCTTCCGCATTTCGGATTAGCACCCCTATTTCCGCCCCCCGGCCAACGCCGACCATGATCGACATCGGCGTTGCGAGGCCAAGTGCACAGGGGCAGGCGATGATGAGCACGGCAATGGCTGCGACCAGACCATAGGCAAAGCGCGGCTCGGGTCCCCAAATCGCCCAGCCCGCGAAGGCTGCCACGGCGACGGCGATCACAGCAGGGACGAACCAACCTGAGACCTGATCTGCAAGGCGCTGGATGGGCGCGCGCGACCGTTGAGCCTGCGAGACGAGTTGGACGATACGGGCAAGCATCGTATCCCGCCCAATTTTTTCGGCCGTCACGACGAGCGCGCCGCTCTGGTTGAGTGTGCCGCCGATCACCTTTGCGCCGGTCACCTTCGACACTGGCATGGATTCGCCCGTGACCATGGACTCGTCCACTGCGCTGCGGCCCTCGACCACAACGCCATCGACGGGGATCTTTTCGCCGGGTCGCACGCGAAGCTTATCGCCCATAACCACGAGTTCAAGCGCGACCTCTTCGTCGGGTCCGTCAGCCTTCATGCGCCGCGCTGTCTTTGGCGCCATGTCGAGCAGCGCGCGGATTGCGCCGCTGGTGGTTTCACGCGCGCGTAATTCGAGAACCTGTCCGAGCAGGACAAGAACGGTGATGACGGCGGCTGCCTCGAAATACAGCCCGACCGAGCCGTCGGTGGTGCGGATGCCAGCGGGAAACGCTTGTGGGAACAGTAGCGCAACGACGCTGTAGCCCCATGAAACTCCGGTTCCCATCGCGACCAGGGTGAACATGTTGAGGTTGCGCGTTTGCAACGACTGCCAAGCACGCTCGAAGAACGGCCAGCCAGCCCACAGCACGACGGGCGTCGCCAGCGCGAATTGCAACCAGCCCGAAGTCCGATGCTCGACAAGGTGTCCCAGGCTCGGAATGTGCGAGCCCATCTCCAGAATGAAAACGGGAACGGCGAGTGCCAACGCGACCCAAAACCGCCGGGTCATGTCGGCGAGTTCGGCATTCGGCGGCGCATCGCGCGCGACCACATCCGGCTCCAGCGACATGCCGCAGATCGGGCAGTTGCCGGGACCCACTTGCCTGATTTGGGGATGCATTGGGCAGGTGTAGATCGTGCCCTCAGGGACCGCCTCACCGGCTGCGGCCCGAGGCGTCACGTACTTGGCGGGATCGGCCTCGAACTTCGTCTTGCAGTTGACCGAACAGAAATAATATGGGTGACCCACGTGCGCAGCCCGATGCTTGGCCGAATCAGGATCAACCGTCATTCCGCAGACAGGATCGATGATTGTCTCGTTACCAACTGAGCCGCTCTTTTCCAGATTGGCACGGCGCGTTTCATCGATTGCCATGCTGACAAACCTTTTGTGAAGTTACGACTCTGCCTCATTCTGGCGTCAAACGCGACTATTTGAAGAACACGAATTTCACCAGAGCTGCGATCACGAGGGCGCACACAAGCAAGCCAGCAAACCCCAACCAGCCGCCGTAGTCTCCCATCATTCCCCAGTTATGCATTTTCGGTCTCCATGACACAGGAACAATTTAATTGCGGCTGATCAATCCAGTCAACTCGACCTTTATTGTTTCAGCGGCTTTCGCGCGTCGACTATGGCCCCTGTATGCTTGAGGGCGTGGCCCTTCACTTGCCGACCTTGATCAGCCAGGTTGTCATCCAGACGATTTCTTCATTCTGGGCTTTGATGATGCCCTCTGCGAGTTTCTTCACTTCGGGGTCACGGCCGTATTGCAAGACGACCTTGGCCATATCGACGGCTCCTTGGTGGTGGGGGATCATGCCGGAAATGAAGTCCCTGTCCGCATCACCGGTCGACAGCGTCATCATGGCTTGCTGCATCTTTCTGTGGGCCTCGAAGAGTGCTTTTGCAGCAGGCATTGCATCGGCGGGCGGCTCCATCATTTTCATCATCATATCCAGCCCTGCCTGATCGAGCTTGGGCGGATCCGTCTTCTGCGCCCAAGCCAAGCTCGTCAACGCAAGTCCGGCGAAGACCGCAACGACGAAGGCTCTACCGGTCATATGGTCTCCTGGTGTGTTTATGTTTGAACGCGTTAGACAAGACTGGTGGCACGCGTGCACTACGGACTGTTCTAATCACGGGCCCAATCATGTGCGTTGCCGAACACGAGCAAGGGCTGACATCGCGTCACCTTCGCGTGATCATGCGACGGTCATGCGGAGGTTGCATAGGCTCGGAAACTACGGAGGGCTGGTTGCGAAGCGTCGACTTGTCGTCGATTTCGAGGCTCAGCTGCTTCATCAACTGAGTAGTTTCCGAAGCTATTCGCCTGCGCCTGCGGGTTGCTAGCTTAACCAGGCCTTAGCTTGGACCAACGCGCGAGGGGATCGGCGGGTTCCATAGCATTTCAGAGGTCGCAAAAGGCGCGTTCCCGCAAGGAGTAGAATATGACGGCATCGGCAGAAAACAGAAGTGCCTTCATGGTCGGCGGCGGCATCGGCTCCATGGCGGCCGCTGCCTTTCTGATCCGGGACGGCGGCATGCCGGGGCGCAACATTACGATCTATGAGGCGCTACCCACGATGGGCGGCAGCCTAGACGGGTCGGGCGACCCAGAACGCGGTTACTCCATGCGCGGAGGACGCATGCTGACGACAGACAATTACGAGTGCACTTGGGATCTATTCAAATCCGTTCCGTCGCTTACACTTGCGGGAAAGACGGTCTTTGAAGAGACCGTCGAATTTAACAAGCAGAACCTGCCACATTCTCGCGCGCGGCTGGTCAACCGGCACCGCGCTATACTCGATGTGACGTCCATGGGCTTTTCGATGAAGGATCGCCTGGAACTCGTCAAACTCGCGGAAGCGAGCGAGGAAACGCTCGGCACAAGCAGCATCACTGCCTGGCTGTCGCCCGAGTTTTTCAGGACTAACTTCTGGTACATGTGGTCGACGACCTTTGCTTTTCAACCGTGGCACAGCGCCGTCGAATTCAAGCGCTATCTCCACAGGTTCATCAAAGAATTCAACCGCATCGAGACGCTCGCTGGTGTCAAGCGAACTGCGCTGAACCAATATGATTCCCTTGTGCGTCCGCTGGAAGCTTGGCTCGCGGGACATGGGGTCATGTTTCAGACGGGCTGCGTTGTCACGGACATTGAGTTGAAGACCGTCGATGGAAAGATCACGGCCACCGGTTTCACGTTGCGGCGAGACGGCAAAGTTGAAACTATACCCGTGGCCGTGCAGGACTTGGTCTTCTTCCAGAACGCGTCCATGACCGACGCCTCAAGCATCGGTTCGATGACCAAAGCGCCGGTACCACTGACGAAGCACGAAAGTGGCGGATGGTTGCTCTGGGAAAAGCTAGCGGCCGGTCGACCAGAGTTCGGCAATCCGGCAGTATTCAATTCCTCGATCGCTCAAGCGTACTGGGCATCGTTCACTGTCACCTTGAAAGACCCGGCTTTTTTCGACCAGATGGAAGTGTTCTCTGGTAATGGAGCTGGCACCGGCGGCCTTGTAACGTTCAAGGATTCCAGCTGGATGATGTCAGTCGTTCTGGCACACCAACCGCATTTCGCAAACCAGCCGAAAGGCGTTCAGGTCTTCTGGGGCTATGCACTGCACCCAGACCGCGTCGGCGATTTCGTTGCAAAGCCAATGTCGGCCTGCACAGGGGAAGAAATCCTACTGGAGCTGTGCGGGCACCTAAGCTTCGATTTCGGCGGCACGTTTGCGACAGCAAACTGCATACCGTGTCGCATGCCGTATATAACCAGCATGTTTATGCCTCGCGCTCACATTGATCGCCCGCTTCCCGTCCCGAAGAACTCCCAGAATTTCGCGTTCGTTAGCCAATTCGTTGAAATCCCAGAAGACGTTGTTTTCACAGTCGAGTACTCAGTGCGCGCCGCGCAAATGGCCGTTTATGAATTGTTGAAAATAGACCGTCCCGTTCCCCCGGTCCTGCATCACGACAAATCACTGAGGCTGCAGTTTGACGCGATCTTAAAAGCATTCGCCTGATACAGCTGAGCGACAACCGCCACACATTCGAAAGTCGTCGGCGAGAACCTAGTTCAAGCATCTAAGGTTTTGACATGACGCTTGATGTGTCCGTCACATTCAAACACGGCTTCGAAATGACGGGTGTGCGACATGTCCACGACTAAGGTGCTGGTTCAATTTGCGGTTCTTGCTGCGCCTCCTGCCCTGCTGATCATCCTGCCTGTGGGACCTGAACGGGCCACTCGCCGACGTGTTGCGCGAAAGCTGCCAAGCCGCGCTTAGCCTTCTCAAGAGCGCCGACATCGTTGGCATCGGCAGACTGCTGTTTGAGAAGACCGACATTCACATCCCGATCCCTGCTGGGGTAACAGCTAAGGACGGCCCAAGCGCAGTGGAAGCGATCATTTCATTGCCCTAGTTTTGCAGCTCCGCCTTGCAGCGGTAGCCGAAAGCAAATCGTCACGAACACCGTGCCCGTGGACCATCGGCGCTGAGTAGATTCCGATTCTGTGCAAGCGTCAGAAGGAATGCGAAGTTTTCATGCTGCATCGAACAAAAGGAATTGCACCATGGCCGATCCAATCACGACATTCAATGTCGAACTCCAAGCTCACCTCAAAGACGCGCAAAACCGCATTTCCGAACTCAACAGCAAAGCGGCCTCAAGCGTCGCCGATGCAGACAAGGAACTCCGCCGCCAGATTGCTATGCTGGAAGTGAAGGCGACGAAGACCAGGGCACAAGTGGACGTGCATACTGCCGAAATGAAAAAGTGGGTCGCAGATACAATGCCAGCCGTAACCGAGTGGATCGCCAAGCAGGAAGTAGCCAAGCTCACGGCGCGCGCCGACCGTGCTGAACATTATGCTGCGGCTGCCTCTCAAGTCGCCATCGCTAGTGTCCAGGCGGCGGAAAAGGCAGGTCTTGACGCACGGCTCGCGCGATCAGAAGCCAATGCCGCCAAGGTTAGCAAAGCGGCCTGAGACGAGCACAGTCGTCAACTGGCATTCGACTTCCAGGGTCGGCGAAGATCTTCATATCGACCGAGCCGACCCGGCGGACATGTTTGACAGTCAAATAGACCCGTTGAGTACATCGTAGGCCTGGCGATCGCCGCCCTGGTTCCCTTGTCCGATTCGGCCACCGTCCTACTTTGCCCCGGTCTCGGCGGCGTGCCGTGGAAAGCGTCATTGTAGCCGACACGGCGCCTTGAGCCCAAGTTGCGTGCAGCGTTGCAGTCGCGCTGCGCGATCGTAGAATCAGCTGCAGCACCCCGCTGTTTCACCCCATCGGAAAACCTCACATGTTCAGCGTCAAAGCCTATGCTGCCGCATCTGCCAAATCAAAGGTCGCACCGATCCAAATCAAACGGCGCGAACC
>JBBRKD010000149.1:0-5484 GCA_038218255.1 Hyphomicrobiales bacterium
AAACGACGGCTCAAGCGGACAACGCCCAGGCCTACCGCGATGATCAGTTTGCTTTCTTCTTGCCAGCGATCGCCTTGGCCGGACCCTTGCGGGTGCGCGCATTCGTGTGCGTGCGCTGGCCACGGACGGGCAGACCCTTGCGGTGACGCAGGCCGCGGTAGCAGCCAAGGTCCATTAGGCGCTTGATGTTCATCGTCACTTCACGACGCAGATCGCCCTCGACCATGTAATCGCGGTCGATGGTTTCGCGGATCTGGAGGATTTCGGCGTCCGTCAGCTGGTTCACGCGGCGGTCGGCCGGGATGCTGACTTTCTGGCAGATTTCGCCAGCGAACTTTTCACCGATCCCGTGAATATATTGCAGCGCAATAACAACGCGCTTAGCGGTCGGGATGTTCACACCTGCGATACGTGCCACGAAAGTCTCCTGAAGGTCGGCCCAAAGCCGTTTCGTTATGCCGATCAGGGGTGTCTCGCCCTGAAATGGCCAGATAAAACGTGAAGCCGACGCGTTAGCGAAGTCCCCGAGGACCACACCAACCGCCAGCGCATCATGTCGATTTCAAGCGGTGTGATACCGTGGCATCACAGCGCCGTCAATCGCCACGATAATTTATGTCACACGGGTTCCCGTTGGCCGATGAGGCCTTCGATCGCCTGCGTGATGTGACCGATGGGAGCCATCCCATCCGTCGACTTGAGCTTGCCGAATGCGAAATAATACCCGATCAGCGGGGCCGTTTCGCGATAGTAGGCCAATAAGCGCTTGCTCACCGTCTCTGCGTTGTCGTCTGCGCGCCGTGTGAACACCGTCGATCCGCATAGGTCGCAGACATCCACCACGCGCGGCTTTTTGAATGTTTCGTGGTAGCCCGCCCCACAATTCGCGCAGGAATAGCGGCCGGAAATCCGCTCGACGAGGGCTGCGTCATCAACCTTCAATTCAATGACGTGGTCGAGCTTCAAGTGCCGATCGGCCAGCAGCTTGTCGAGCGCTGCCGCCTGGGCGAGCGTGCGGGGGAACCCGTCGAGAATAAACCCGCGGGCGCAATCAGGTTGTGCGATGCGGTCGGCGATGATGCGGATGACGATCTCATCGGAGACAAGTCCGCCCGATTTCATCACCGCGTCGGCCTGACGCCCGACCTCTGACCCAGCCTTCACGGCCTCGCGCAGCATGCTGCCGGTCGATAGCTGAACGAGACCATGGCGCTGCACGAGCGCTTCGGCCTGCGTTCCCTTCCCCGCGCCCGGCGGTCCCAGCAGGATCAGGTTCACCGGCGGCCTCCGCGGGGGCCCGACGAGCCGCGCAGCTTCGATTTCTTGATCAGGCCCTGATACTGATGCGCCAGGAGATGGCTTTGGACCTGGCTGACCGTGTCCATGGTGACGCTGACCGCGATCAGCAGTGATGTGCCGCCGAAATAGAACGGAACCGCCGCCTGGCTGATCAAGATTTCGGGCAGCACGCAGACGGCTGCGAGATAAATCGCACCGACGACCGTAATGCGGGTCAAGACGTAGTCAATGTATTCGGCGGTCTTTTGCCCTGGTCGGATCCCTGGGAGGAACCCGTTATATTTGCGAAGGTTGTCGGCTGTCTCGACGGGGTTAAACACCACCGCCGTGTAGAAGAAGGCGAAGAACAAGATCAGCGCCACATAGATGAGCATGTGCCAGACTTGGCCGGGCCCAAGTGCAGCAGCGATCGTGCCCCAGTCCGGGACCCAGGTTGCAATCGACGCTGGGAGATAGCGGTTGACCCAGCCATCGCCCTGCCCGCCAGCAGCAAACTGCGCAATGGTTGCCGGCAACAGGAGCAGAGACGACGCAAAGATTGGCGGGATCACGCCCGACGAGTTGAGCTTGAGAGGGAGGTGCGAGCTCTCGCCCTTGGCCAGCAATTGCCCCGTCTGGCGTTTGGGATACTCGATCCTAAGCCGCCGTTGCGCGCGCTCGATATACACGATCGCCGCCACGACAAAGACCATCAGCGCCAAAAGGGCGAGCAGGAGAGGCGTCGCAAGTGCGCCGGTGCGGGCCGCTTCGAACAGGTTGACAACCGTGATCGGCAGACCGGCGACGATGCCAGCAAAAATGATCAGCGATGTGCCGTTGCCGATACCGCGCTGCGTGATCTGCTCACCCAGCCACATCAAGAACATCGTGCCACCAACGAGGGTGATCACGGTCGAGGCGATAAAGAACGGACCGGGTTCTAGCACCACGGGGCCAACCACACTGCGCTGACCTTCAAGGCTCACCGCAATACCGAAGGCTTGCGCAGTTGCCAGTGCTACCGTCAGATAACGAGTATACTGGTTGATCTGCTTTCGACCCGCTTCGCCCTCTTTCTTGAGGGCCTCGAGCTTAGGCACGACCGACGTCATCAGCTGCATGATGATCGACGCCGAGATGTACGGCATAATGTTCAAGGCAAAAATTGCCATCCGTTCCACGGCACCGCCGGAAAACGTGTTGAACATGCCGAGGATACCGCTGGCCGCCGCCTTGAAGTTCTCAGCGAACGCGACCGGGTTGATGCCGGGGATTGGGATGAACGTGCCGAGCCGATAAATCAGCAGGGCACCCAAAGTGAACCAGATGCGCTTCTTGAGGTCTTCCGCCTTGGCGAAAACGCTCATGTTCATCTGGCTGGCGAGTTGCTCGGCAGCGGAAACCATCTGTCTCTCTCCCGACCTCGACGTCATCCCCCGCGCATTCGGGTGAAATGGGTATCGAGTTCCATCGTGTTCGGGTGGCAAAGTGTCGCGCGCCCGTCGAGCCGTGTGTTCGTCTGGCTGCGATTAGTCGGCAGCCTTAGCGCCGCCCTTGCCCGCCGCCGCTTTCGCCTTCTTAGCGGCGGTTTTGGCGCGCTTGGCAACGTCCGCGTCGAGGATCTTGGGCATGATCATCGTGATCTTGCCGCCAGCCTTCTCAATCGCAGCCTTCGCACCGGCCGACGCGCCGTTAGCCTTGATCGTGATTTTTGACTTCAACTCGCCGTTCCCGAGCACACGCAGGCCGTCTTTGGCCCGTCGCACGACGCCGGCGGCCAGCAACGTTTCAACGTCGAGGGGTTTGCCAGCATCCAGACGCTTGTCGTCGATCGCCTGCTGGAGTGCACCGATGTTGATCTCGTTATAATCCTTTGGACGCCACTTGTTGAAGCCGCGCTTGGGCAAGCGACGGTGCAACGGCATCTGGCCACCTTCGAAGCCGCCAATGGCGACACCGGAACGCGCCGTCTGGCCCTTGCCGCCACGGCCGCCCATCTTGCCCATACCGGAGCCGATGCCACGCCCGATGCGGACGCGAAACTTGCGCGAGCCGGGATTATCTTGAATGCCATTGAGCCGCATGCTGCAGCGCTCCTCGTAATGCAGTTTACTTCGTCTCGACGATGCGCACCAGATGCGCAATGCGGTTGATCATGCCACGCACCGAGGGAGTATCTTCAAGCTCGCGGCGGCGACGGATTTTGTTTAATCCGAGCCCGATCAGCGTTCGCGTCTGGATATCAGGACGCCGGTTTGCACTTGCGTACTGTTCGACGATGAGCGTTTTCTTCGCGGCCATTGTGGTCACCTTGGTGCTTGCAGCGCGTTGTTACGCGTCGGTTCCGGTTTCGACGGCCGCCGAACCATCGCGGCGGCGGGCCACGATATCGCTGACCTTTTTGGAGCGGCGTGCGGCGACGCCACGGGGATTTTCCTGCGCCTTCAAGGCGTCGAACGTGGCGCGTACCACGTTGTAGGGGTTGGTCGATCCGAGCGACTTTGCAACAATATCTTGCACGCCGACCATTTCGAACACGGCGCGCATGGCGCCGCCCGCGATGATACCCGTACCGGCGGGAGCCGAGCGGACGACGACGCGGCCGGCACCGTGGCGGCCGACGCTGTCATGATGGAGCGTGCGTCCATCGCGCAGCGGCACCTTCACGAGTGCGCGCTTGGCGGCTTCCGTTGCCTTGCGGATGGCTTCGGGCACTTCGCGCGCCTTGCCATGACCAAAGCCAACGCGGCCCTTCAGGTCGCCGACGACGACGAGCGCTGCAAAGCCGAAGCGCTTGCCGCCCTTGACGACCTTCGCCACGCGGTTGATGCCGACCAGTTTGTCGGTGAACTCGGTATCGGCTTTTTCGCGGTCGTCACGACCACGGCCGCCACGATCGCGCCCACCACCAGAACCTGATCCACCCGGAGTTCGTGCCACAGTGTCGTCCTTTCAAATCTTCTTAAAGGTGCCTCCGCTCCAGCGCGGTCGGCCCCATCGTCTCGTATTCGTCGTCCGACCGGCAATTTACAGATCAGAAGCTCAGTCCGCCTTCGCGGGCCGCGTCTGCCAGTGCTTTCACCCGACCGTGGAACCGGTAGGCGCCGCGATCGAACACAACCTTCGTCACGCCCGCTTTCACGGCCCGCTCGGCAACAAGTTTACCAATGGTCGCGGCTGCTGATTTGTCGGCACCCGTCTTGAGGCTCGTGCGCAAGTCTTTTTCCAGGCTCGACGCGGCCACCAGCGTTTTGCCGGTCTTGTCATCGATGATCTGGGCATAGATATGCTGCGAAGAGCGGAACACTGACAACCGGGGACGGTCGACGGCGTTATCCTTCAGCGTGCGGCGAACGCGCAGCTTGCGGCGTTCGAATGTCGACAAATGCGTAGGCATGACAGCCGTTCCTATTCTCAACGATCTTGAAGTGCGCTTGGAACCAACCGGTTACTCTTTTCAAGTCCAACCGGCGGCAGGCGGCTCGCGTGTTATTTCTTCTTGCCTTCCTTGCGGAAGATGAATTCGCCCTTATAGCGGATGCCCTTGCCCTGATAGGGCTCAGGGGGACGGTAGCTGCGGATGTCGGAGGCCACTTGCCCAACCTGCTGCTTGTCCATTCCCGACACTGTGATGATTTCGGCCTTGGCACCCGACACCTTGACTTCAATCCCGGCCGGAATGGCATGGACAACCTCGTGGCTGAAACCGATCTGCAGCTGCAGCTGGTCTTTTGCCTTCATCGCCGCACGGAAACCCACGCCCTGGATTTCCAGGATCTGCGAATACCCCTCCGTCACGCCCTTGACGAGATTGGCGACCATCGTGCGCGACATGCCCCACATGGCGCGGGCCTGTTTGGTGTCGTCGCGGGGCTCGACGTCGATGCCGTCGGCCGTTTTCTCGACCTTCAGGTTCTCCGGCAGCGTGAACGACAGTTCACCCTTGGGACCCTTGACCTTGACCTGCTGGCCCGACACCGTCGTCGTGACGCCGGCAGGAATAGGAACCGGCTTTTTACCGATGCGCGACATTGCGTAAACCCTTTAAAGTTCCGGCCACGAGTGACCGGCAGACCCGTCTTCAGAAGATATTGCAGATCACTTCGCCGCCGACGTTTTCTTCGCGCGCCCGGCTGTCGGACATGACGCCCTTCGGCGTCGACACGATCGAAACGCCAAGACCGTTGGCAACAGGCGCGAGTTCCT
>JBBRKD010000150.1:0-5461 GCA_038218255.1 Hyphomicrobiales bacterium
CCTCGCGAAGCTGCGACGCCAGCACATCGGGTATATCTTCCAGTCCTACAATCTGTTTCCAACGCTCAATGCGCTCGAAAACGTGCGGATTGCGCTCGACGTCGCCGGCATGGCTGGACCCAAGGCGATCGAACGGGCTGAGCAAGCGCTGCGCGATGTGGGCCTTGGGCACAGGCTCAAGAGTTTTCCAGCTAACCTGTCGGGCGGGGAAAAGCAGCGCGTTGCGGTCGCGCGCGCCATTGCGTCAGCCCCCTCGATCGTGCTGGCCGACGAGCCGACGGCGGCGCTCGACAGTGTCAACGGCCACGGCGTGATGAAGCTGCTGTCCGAAATTGCGCGGTCTCAGAACAGGTCCATCCTCGTCGTCACCCACGATCCGCGCACGCTCGGCTATGCGGATCGTGTGATCAAAATCGAGGACGGTTTGATCGTCAGCGAGGAACGCGTGGCTGGCCATCCTTCGGGAAAAACCCAAAACGGCTCCGACGGCGTGCTCAGTGCGCCATCGACGAACAAGCAAGCCAAAGCCTCTAAATCGGGTGGGAAGGGGCGCGGCAAATCGCGTTCCGAACGCCGCAGCCGCACCAATGGACAGCGAATTCAGTGACGATGGGACAGTCTTATGCGTGAAATTTCATCCACGGCCACCTCGTGTCTTGCGGCCCTCGCGCTGGCTGGCAGCGTTTGCCTTGCCGTGCCTGGCAATCCGCTCGCACAGCACATTGCGTTCGCGTCGGCGGCCGCAGCCGATGCCGTCGTGGCGCCCCCACCACCCCGCGCGGCCTGGTCGGCATCTGCGACAGGGCGCGTGGAGCCCAAATATGGACCGGTTTCCATCGCGACCCAAGCACCAGGCCGGGTGGCGGATGTCGCGGTCAAGGTCAACGACACCGTGAAGGTCGGCGATACCCTCTTGCGGCTCGAAGACGACGACCTCCTGACGCGGGTGGCAGCCACCACGACAGAGGTGCAGGTGCGTGAGCGCGAACGCGATGAAGAGGCCGTCAAGGGTCTGGCGCTGGAGCGGCGGCAGGCGGAAGATTCGATTGCGGCGGCAGAACGTGCGCTCTATCGCGCGCGGCTTGCGTTCGATGAGATCGCGTTCAAGGTCCGCACCGGTGTCAGCGGCACAGCAGCCGACGTCGAGAAGGCACGGTTTGCCATCATGACGGCGCGCGAACAGCTGGCCAACAGTCGCGGCAGCCTCGTTCGCGCCTCTGAAAAGCCGGGTATGCCGCTCGCAACGCGTCTTGAATCGTCGCTGGCAACTGTGCGAGCGGAACTGTCGCTTGCAGAAGCAGCCGTCGAGCGCACGCGGATCCGCGCCCCCTCCGATGGGACCGTGTTGGCCGTGAACGCAAAGTTTGGTGAACTCGTCACGCCGTCGCCCGATGCCCCTGTCATAGTGTTCGGCGATGTGAGCCAGATGCGTGTGAAGGCCGAAGTCGAAGAGCGCGATGCGGTCAAGGTTCGCGTCGGTCAGAAAGCGGTCATCAAGGGCGATGCGTATCCCAATCGGGAGTTCAACGGCACCGTCACGTCGATTTCGCAGATGCTGGCCTCGCCCAGAATAGCGACGCGCGGGGTCAGGCGGCCCAACGACATTGAAGTGCTCGAAGTCATGGTGGCACTTGAAGGAACATCGCCGCTGTTGACCGGCATGCGGGTCGACGTGTTCTTCAAAGGCGACGCGCCTGATGCTGCGGCGGCCGTGCAGCCTGCGGCCGGTGCTCCCAAAACAAACTGAACACGTGAGACAAAAAACGCGGCGCTCACCGAAGGGTGGACGCCGCGTCGTCGTTGCGGTCAGGTTATGCTGCTCTTGGTATTAGGCAGCACTGCTGATGCTAGGCAGCGCTACGGGCAGCGGCGTCGATATGGGCTGCGAGCTTATTGTCAACGCCGAGCTTGTCCGCCAGTTCGGCGAGGAAGGCGCGTTCAGCCCCACCATCGGGCGTGATCGCCAGACGGGCCGCCGTGTAAACCTGGACGGCTTGCTCAGGCGATGTGCACGCATTCGCCAGATCGTCAACGCTAGCTGGGTTGTTGAGCGCCTGGGCCAGGAACTCTTCAGCGTGAGAGTCGAGGCCTGCCTGTTTGAAGCCCCCCATAATCTGGTCCATCTCGCCCTGATCGATGCGCCCATCAGCAGCCGCAGCCGCGATCATGGCCTGGATCAAGAGTGTCGCACCTTCGTGCGTGACAGCAGCAGGTTCAAAACCGCTGCCATTTGGTGCGGCTTCAGCAACCGTATGCGCACCCGTGATCAGGGGGCGACCGTTCTGGTAGTTGAGCAGCGCCTTGTAAGCGAGGCCGCCAATGAGGGCCAACGCACCGATCTTGGCCGCGCCAAGCGCTGCACTCCGACCGGCCTGCGTGCCGAGCACAACCGCGCCGAGGCCACCAGCGGCTGCACCCGTGCCGAATTGGTTCTGCGCGATCAAGTCTTTGAGCTTGGCAAGCAGATCGTCGGCCGATTGTCCCCCGGTTGCCCTGCCAAGCGCCTCCGTCGCACCCGTGGCCGCCCCAATCCGGCCTGCGCCATCTTTGACGCCATCCGTCGCTTGGCCAAGGACCTTGGTCAGGATGTCCATGATGTTGCCACCACCAAGGCCCGCTTGACCGGCGGCACCTGATGCCTGCTGCTGGAGCTTGCCGAGGATGTCGCCGAGGCCGCCCATGCCGGGAAAGCCACCACTTTCGGTCGGTGCTGCCTGCGCAGACGACGCGGGCGCAGATGACGACGGCGCGCCCGCTTGCGTGATCTTGCGGAGCATGTCTTCAAGACCGCCCATGCCACTTCCCATGCCACTTCCCATGCCGCCGCCGGACGCGGGCGCAGCGCCAGCACCCGAGGGCGCGCTTCCAGCCTGAGCCATGCGGGTCAGTTGGCCGAGAATATCGCCAAACCCGCCGCTTGAAGTTGCTTGCGCTTGCGGCGGTTGGGGGGCGGCACCACGAACAAGCGCCTCAAGGATGGATTTCGCATCGAACATGGGTCGTCTCCGGCGTTGGGGTGGGCTCGGCGCGTCAGGTAAGCCGTCCGTATTCTGAGAACAAGTCTTTTGCGGTCGAACAACAGCTATTCGGCGGCGATGGGCAGTTTTGGTTTGGGTGCCTCGGTGACCGTTTTTACGACCGGCGGGATTGGGCCGCTGGCCGCGACGGTTGCGTTCATGGGGGCGTCAACGGGGGCTTCGTCGGTCGGGCCGATGAAGCCCTTAAACATCCGCCAGACGAGCCAACTCAGGTCGTCCATGACCGTGAAGAACGAGGGCACGAAGATCAGCGACAGCGCCGTGGAGACGAGCAAGCCACCGATGACGGCGATCGCCATGGGGGCGCGGAATTCCCCGCCATCGCCCACAGCCAAGGCGCTGGGGAACATGCCAGCGGCCATCGCGAGCGTGGTCATGATGATCGGGCGCGCGCGCTTGCGGCCGGCATCGATCAGCGCCGGGATACGGTCGACGCCGCGCGCGATTTCTTCCACGGCGAAATCGACAAGCAGGATTGCGTTCTTGGTCACGATGCCCATGAGCATGAGCAGGCCGATGTAAACCGGCATGCTGACCGGGTTGTTGGTCGCAAGCAAGCTGAACACCACGCCGCCAAACGAGAGCGGGAGCGAAAGCAGGATGGTCATCGGCTGGAAGATGCTGCCAAACAGCAGCACGAGCACGCCGAACACGACCATGAGGCCGGTTCCCATGGCGCTGATGAAGCCGCTGGCGACCTCGTCTTGCACTTCCGCGTCGCCAGAGGCTTCGAGGCGCACGCCGTCGGGCATCTTGAGTTTGTTGGCGACCTCCAGAAACTTTTCACGCGCATCGCCGAGCGCGAAGCCCGACACAAGATCGGCGCCCACGACGGCACGGCGCTCGCGGTTGAAGCGGTCAATGGAGCTTGGTCCGCGACCAAACGAGACCGTCGCAACAGCCTTCAGCGGAATGGCTTTGTTGCCGGTGCCCAGCACACGGAGCTGTTCGATCTGGGCGAGATCGGAGCGCGAGGTTTCTTCCAGCTGCACGCGGATGGGAACGAGGCGGTTGCCTGCGTTGAATTTGGCAAGGTTGGCTGCAACGTCGCCGATGGTTGCCACGCGCACGGTCTCGGCGATGGCGTCGGGTGAGACGCCAACGGCTGCGGCATCGTCGAGGCGGGGCACAATGCGGATTTCAGGGCGGTCGACGGCACCGACAGCTGCAACGTTCAGGAAGCCCGGCACGCGGCGCAGCTCAGCTTCGAGCGACGCCACATAGCTTCCAAGCTTGTCGCCATCGTTGGACAGGATCGAGAAACTCATCTCGCGCTCTGCGCGGTCGTTGATGAACCACGACCGGGTGTCGGGCACCGTCGCGAGCTTGTCTGCGATCACGGCCTTGAGGCGCTTCTGGTTGAGCGTGCGCTCGGTCTTAGGGATGAGGTGGACAATCAGCGTCGCGCGGCGGATCTCGCGGGTGCCGAGCGGAGTGGTGCCACCGAGCACAAAGACGCTTTTGACTTCCGGAATGGTGTGCAGCGACCGCATCATGGTGTCGGTCACCTCGCGTGTGTCGGCAAGCGTGGACCCAGGCGGCAACTCGGTCGAGACGACGACGCGGGCGGTGTCTTCGTCGGGGATGAAGCCCGTTGGCAAATTGGCCGTTGCCTTGACCGAGACGACAAAGATCGCAACGCCCGTAATGAGTGTGCCATAGCGCGTGAAGCGATTTTTAAGCGTCGCCCCTAAAACCGCCGTGTACGTTCCCATGATCAACCCGTCGGTGTGCGGCTTTTCCGGGATCGGGCGCATCAGATAGGCCGCCATCATGGGCGTGATCAGCCGGGCGACCAGCAGCGAGAAGATCACGGCGGCCGCAACCGTCAGGCCGAATTGCTTGAAATACTGGCCGGGTATGCCGCCCATGAAGGAGACGGGCGCAAAAATCGCAACGATGGTCAGCGTGATCGCGATCACGGCGAGGCCGATTTCATCGGCAGCTTCGATGGCAGCGCGATAGGGCGATTTGCCCATGTTCATGTGGCGGACAATGTTCTCGATCTCGACGATGGCATCGTCGACGAGCACACCCGTCACCAGCGTGACGGCGAGAAGGCTTACGAGGTTGAGCGAGAAGCCCATCAGGCTCATGGCCCAGAACGTCGGGATCGCAGCCAGTGGAAGGGCGACGGCGCAAATCATTGTGGCGCGCCAATTGCGCAGAAAGATCATGACGACGATGACGGCGAGGACAGCACCCTCGATGAGGCTCTCCATCGCGGCGAGATAATTGCCTTTGGTGTAGGCAACCGAGTCGTCGATCCGCGTCAGCGTGATGTCTGGAAACGCTGCCTGCAGGCTCTTGATCTTGGCTTCGACGGACGCAGCGACCGACATGTCGCTCGCGCCCTTCACGCGGAAGATGGCGAACGTGACCACGGGTTCGCCATTGAGGCGGGCGAAGGCGCGCGGCTCGCT
>JBBRKD010000151.1:0-5410 GCA_038218255.1 Hyphomicrobiales bacterium
TGCCATTGTGCGCGGCGATCGCACAGACCGGGTCACGGGTGACGGGTTTTGACATCGACGTGGCGAAAACGCGAAGCCTGGACGCCGGTAAAAGCTACATCAAACATATATCCGATGAACAGATCTTGGCGCTGAGAGACAGCGGGCTGTTTCGCGCGACGACGGATTTCTCCCGTCTTGCCGAGATGGACGCGATCCTGATTTGCGTCCCAACCCCGCTGACGGCACATCTTGAGCCCGATCTGAAATACGTGGTCGATACGACACGGGTTATCGCGAGCCACTTGCGAATGGGTCAGCTCGTTGTGCTTGAATCGACGACGTACCCCGGCACGACGGCTGAAGTCGTCAAGCCGATCCTTGAGGAAACCGGACTTCGCTCTGGTCGCGATTTCTTCCTCGCGTTCTCGCCTGAGCGCGAAGACCCCGGCAACATCAATTTCTCAACATCGAAGATCCCTAAGGTCGTTGGCGGCGATGGGGCCATCGCGCTCGATCTCGCCGATGCGCTCTACGCAGGCTTCGTGGTCAAGACGGTGCGGGTCTCGTCGGCTGCAACCGCCGAAGCCGTCAAGATCACCGAGAACGTGTTTCGCGCGGTCAACATTGCGCTCGTGAACGAACTGAAGATCATCTACGAGGCGATGGGGATCGACGTATGGGAAGTGATCGACGCGGCGAAAACTAAGCCGTTTGGTTTCATGCCGTTTTATCCAGGACCGGGCCTTGGTGGGCATTGCATCCCGATCGACCCGTTTTATCTCACGTGGAAAGCGAAAGAGTTCGGGATCTCGACCCGATTTATCGAACTCGCCGGTCAGATCAATACGGCAATGCCAGCTCACGTCGTGCAGGAACTTGCGATGGCGCTCGACCGCCAGGAGCGCAAAGGTTTGAACGGCGCGCACGTTCTCGTCCTAGGCGTGGCCTACAAGAAAAATATCGACGATCCGCGCGAGAGCCCGGCTTTGCGTCTGATGGAACTGTTAGAAGCTCGTGGCGCGCAGGCGTCGTTCTACGACCCCTACATTCCCCAGATCCCCGATACGCGTGAGCACAAGACCCTGAATGGCCGCCGATCCATTGCCTGGGATTTGGTAGCGCTTGAAGCCTTCGATGCGGTGCTGATCGCAACCGATCACGACAGCGTCGACTATGCGGGCCTTGTGAACCATGCGCGCCTCATCGTTGATACGCGAAATGCGTGTGCGCGTGCTGGTCTCGCAGGTCCACACATCTACCGGGCGTAAAAAACAAGAACGTTGTTGCGGGGGCAGGGCATGGTCGACGAACAGCCAACAGCGGTCAATGACTTGAAGCAGGCGGCGGCGGACAACCGCTGGGCGGATGTGGTGGGGATGGCCGACACGCTGCTCGCCACCGACAAGTCGCACCGCACCGCGCTCCGGTTGCGGGCCCGTGCGCTGTCTGCGCTCGATCGCGCAGACGAGGCCATCGCCGCCTGGGAGGCGGTCGCACGGGTGTCTACAGATCTCGTCGAAGCGCCATTGAATATCGCGCGGATCGAGAAGCGTCGAAGCCATTGGTCGGCCGTTGTGCCAGCCTGCGACCGTGTGTTTCGCCTGCAATCGGATCATGTTGAAGCGCTCCGGCTTGCAGCGCTTGCGGTTGAGCGCGACGTCATGGTGCCCGGCAGCGAGCTGATGTGGCGCAGCTTCGCGCGGGCGAACATCTCAGGGTTCCTGGCGACGATGCTCGAACTCGACAGCCAGGGGCGGCTGCCGGACGAAGCGATTGCCATTGCGGTTGCGAGCGAGGTGCGGACCGACGATTACGCCTTGCGCCAGGAACGTGAGCGGTTGACCCGCGACCTTGCCGAGCGTGCCAAGCTGTTAGAGGAGCGCGCTGACTATGCCGGGGCAACCGCTGCGCTCCGGGCTGCGGCGCGGATCGATATCAACGGGGGTGACGTCTTCCGGGCGCGACTTGCGCGCACCGTTAAGCCACTCGTGTTGGCGGGTCGCGATCATCTGGCGGCCAAGAACATCCCGGATGCCATCAGCGAGTTCGTCGAGGCACTCGTGTACGACCCGGGCAATCTGGCAGCCCTCACAGGGCTTGCGCGCTGCCGTGAGCACGAGAACGATTGGCAGCAGGCGGCGACATTGTGGGCGGAACTGACGACACTGCAGTCCGACAACGAACAGGCTTGGCTTCGACTTGGCGTTTGCCTGGAGCGGCTCGGTCGCCATCCTGAGGCGCTTGCCGCGTTTTTGCATGTCGCTGGCGAGCCATATGCCGAGGCGCTGGCGCGGGGCCGCGAGCGGCTGTCGCACAATGCCTATAAGGCTGCGCGAGCGCACTATACGTCGGGCAATTTTGAACAATCGGCGCAGGCGCTTGATGTCGTGCTGGCGATCAAGCCAAGCGACGAGGCGATCGCCTCGTTGAGCGAACGCGTGGCTCGCGCGTTGAAGCGGCTGCAGCGGGCAGCGTTTGCCGAGCGCGATCACGTCCGCGTGGTGGAACTTGGCCAACGGGTCTCGACTATCGCGGTCGACGATCCTGAACCCGTGATCCTAAAGGCGCGGGCGCTGTACGCCTTGAAGTCATATGATTTGTCGCTCGATTCGTGGCGCGCAGCACTCCAACAGTCAGCCGACAGAGCGGACGTTCAGTTGGGCTTTGCGCGCGCGGCCTGCGAGGTTGGCGCGATCGAGGAGTGCCGCACGGCGCTCGTGCGCGCCCTCGCGCTGGCCCCTGGCGATGAGAAATGCCTCGAGTTGATGGCGCGGCTCGACCAGAAATCAACGGCTGTAGCATAGGAAGCCGTGGCTGCCTCGGGGCGAGACGCCAGCGGCAGGCCTTGTTAGCGGCAGTTTGGGCCCCACGCGGTTGCACCGCCTCGGCCAGCACGCGCTGCGATGCAGCTCAGGGCGTCCTCGAATGATGCGCCCGTCCACGTCGGTCCCTGCCACGCGTTGCGGTAGATCGGTTCGGCGACCGTTTCAGGTGCATTGTCGCCAACAATCTCGCGCCCAACCGTGAGATTTCCGGTCAGGCGGATTGCGCCCGCGACGTCCTCGGTCATAAGTACTGCGCCCGGCGTGGATGTGGTCCAGACCGCAGCTGGATGGGCATTGGCGCCATATGCAGCAAAGACGTTGTGCTCGATGGTTGCTTGCGCGCCGTTCGAGACGAACACGCCGTAGCCTGAGCCGAATTGGCCATCGGTATGTCGTTGCTGCTGGAAGATAACCGCGTTGTGCGCGAGGTGCCCGTAGGTCCGACCATAGAGGCGGGGATGGCGTTGGCCCGTCTTGAGAAAGAGGTTGCCTTGGAGCGTGAGATAGAGAGACGGCGATGGCCCGGAAAGTCCCGCTCGGGGCGGTTCGCAGGCTTGCGCAAACGTCACGCTGCTATCCACACACCCAAACGTGCCAAACAGCATCGTCTTGTCGTGGTCGCGGATGAAGTTATAGGCGATCGTGACGCGAGCACCCTCTGGAAGCGGTTGCTTGGGGCTGATCGTGCTGTCGATGATCCCGTCGGCACAGCGCTCAAGGTCATTGTGGAGGATCGCGACGGCGTCAAATTTTCCATTCAGCCGAATGCAACTTTCGACGGTCTCGTCTGGCTGGCCAGCCACGTAGTCGGATTTGCGAAACGATAGCCCGGTGATCAGGACGTTGCGGCTGCCGAAAATGTAGACCAGTCCGATCTTGGACGGGCCCGTGAGCGTCACGTCGGCGCAGCGCCCGTCGAGCGTTATGTTGTCGGGAAGGCGGAGCGGCGCACGCAGTGCGATTTCCATGGGTTTGCCAGACGGTGGACGAAAGACAATCCAGCCGGGCGTTTTTGCCTGTCTCAGTCCGTCAACGGCGGCACGAAGGGTGCCCGCGATCGGCGCTTGCTTGGGGTCGTAGTCGGCCGGATCTGTGACCACGAGCCGTTGGCCTCCCAGGCCGCCTTGCGTCGTCGCGTGGCGGGCAAAACCTGAGATTTCGTCGAGGATTGAGGCGCTGGTGACGCGGTCGCCGGTGAGGGTCAAGCCTGGTGTCGCGTCAGACGGCGTGGCGTCACACGACGTGAGCTTGCGCGACCCTGGGCGCTCTATGTTGCGGCTCAATGCCCGTTCGAGGGTTGTGTCGAGTGCAGCGTCGGCCACGGCAATCTCGGCTGCAGTTGGCATTTTCGCAGCGGAAGGTTCGCACCACACCACCGCTGCCATGAGGATGCACAGCATTCGTGAAAGCCCGTCGATACGCATTCTCATGCCCTCACGGCGTTAGGGCCGAGAAGGCCCAGGTGACGAACGGCTATAATAGTGAGCGTCGTCCGGGCGAGAGCAGCGCTGCGTAAACCTCGGCAAGGCGCGCTTGCTCGCTCGTGCCGGCCGCGTTCAGATAGGCTGCCCGTGCTGCGGCCCCGAGATTTTGTTGGGTTGCCCGATCCTGGAGGATGCGGCGGACATTATGCGTCAGCTCAGTTGCGTCCCCTGGCGTCGAGAGTAAGCCGCAAAAGCCATGCTCGATCAGCTCGGCGGCATCCGACGACCGGTAGGCGGCAATTGCGCGACCCTCGGCCATGGCGGCGGAAACTTCGTAGGCGGACAGCATGGCGGTCTTGGTCGATTCGATGCGGGTAAAGATTGCGACGTCGAGCGCCCGGCGATAGAGGTGCAAATGATCGGCATTCGGTTTTTCGACAAGCACCAGCCGTTCGCCGAGCCGATGTTCTGCTGCCCTCCGACGCACGGCGTCTCCGCCACGGCCTTGCCCGACAATGAGAAGTTTGAGGGCAGGAAACTCGTCGACAAGGCCCGCGAGCACGTCGGCAAGCACGGCACTGTCGTAGGTGTCGCACAGATCGCGCACGACGCCGATGACGGGGCCATCGCCAAGTCCGAGATCGCGGGCGAACGCGCGTGTTGCCGCCGCATCGTCGGGTGGCATGAAATGGATGTAGGGCGCCAGCATGATACGCTCGGGCGGGATCCCGGCTTCGGTTAAAACGTAGAGCAGCCGTTCGTTGCTGACGAGGCAGAGGTCGGCGGCGCGCGCGGCAATGAGAGACATCCAAAGCGCCATTTGTCCGCGCTCGGTGCGTTCGTACCCGTCGTAATAGGGTTCGGCAGGATCAAGCAACTCGTCGATCTCAATGACGAGAGGGCATCCAACCGATCGAGCAGCCAGTGCTGCGGCAATGCCGTGGACAGAGGTGCCCTCGGCCTGGATCAGGCTTACGCCCTGTTGGATCGCCGCCTGTGCGATGCTCGCCGCTGCTGCCGAAAGATAGAGATCGGCGATATCTTGCGAATACTCGGTGCGCTTTAGGCGCAGGTGGCTAATGCCTGCGGCATCGACCAATACGTCGTGTGCGAGCTGAGACGTCCGTCCGAGGATGCCCGATGGGTAACCGGGCGGAGTTATCACCGTGACATCGAAGC
>JBBRKD010000152.1:0-5401 GCA_038218255.1 Hyphomicrobiales bacterium
CGCCTTCAACGATGACGATCTGCTGAGGCGCGATGAGATCCATCGATTGCGCGAGGAAGCCGGTGTGGCCGGTGAGCGAGCGGGCGAGGTCGGCGCCAAAGCCGCGCTGGATCGCTTCGGCTCTCGCGATGTGGGGATCGACGTCGCCGGTGAGCAGGAACAAGTGGACGAGGTTGCCGAGCATGATGGCGTTGGCGCTGGGCACGGCATCATCGGCAGCTGTGCGGAGGCGGACGATAACGTCGGTGGTGTCGTCGGCGGTGGTGGCGTAGCCGCCCGAGGATGGAGTGGCGTAGCCACCCGAAGATGGAGCGGCGTAGCCACCCGAAGATGGAGCGGCGTAGCCACCCGAAGATGGAGCGGCGTAGCCACCCGAAGATGGAGCGGCGTAGCCACCCGAGGACAGCGCAGTGGGGTTCGGGTGGCTGCCATTGCCCTTGCCATTGACCGACAGGCCAGAACCGTTCGTGACGCCGGGCGGCTCATCGGAGACCCAGTAGTGCGTATCGAGGATGCCCGTCCAGCGCACGGCCGTAGCGAGATAGTCGGCATCACCCGTTGCCGTGTGGAGGGCGAGGGCTGCGGCGATCATGTTGGAATAGTCGCTCGCCGTGGCCGATGCGGTCGTGCGCCCCGATCGAAACGCATGCCGCAAACGGCCATCGGGTTGCATGTGCGTTTCGATGAAGCGGAACGCGCGCTGGGCGAGCGCAAGCCAGGCCGGTTTGTCGAAAACCTGCGACGCGTGGGTGAGCGCCAAGATCATCAACCCATTCCAGTCGGCGAGCACCTTGTCATCCCAGCCGGGGCGGGCGCGGGTTGTGCGGCGCGCGAGCAGCTTGGCGCGGAGGATGGCGAGCTTGGCCTCTTCGGCCTCTGACATCAGTTCACGCGAGCCGAGCCGGTTAAGGATGGCGGTGGGTTTGCGTTCGCTGTCGCCCGCGTGCGGCGCAGTGTGATCCCCCTCCCAGTTGCCCTTGGGGGACACGTCGTAGATGTGGCCGAAAACTTTGGCGACGTCGGCGCCGAGAACCTCCACGAGTTCGTCAAACGTCCAGACATAGAAGCGGCCTTCCTCACCCTCGCTGTCGGCGTCGAGCGAAGCGGCGAACGCGCCACTGCCGCCGTGCCCGTCAGACGCGACCATCTCACGCTCGAGCCACGCGACGGTTTCCGCGATGCGCACCTCAAACAGAGGATTGCGGGTCTCGCGATAGACGTGCGTCATCAGGTCGATGAGGAGCGCGTTGTCGTAAAGCATCTTTTCAAAATGCGGGACGAGCCAGCGCTCATCGACGCTGTAGCGGGCAAAGCCACCGCCGAGATGATCGTAGATACCGCCCTGGCAAATTTGCGCGAGCGTCTTTTCAACAGCAGCCTTGGCGAGGGGCTGGTCGTAACGGATGGCCCCCCGCCAGAGCAGCCAGAAGAAGTTCCACTGCGGGAACTTGGGGGCGCCCTGGAGGCCGCCGTTGTCAATATCCACGGCACGCAGGAGCCTCGCTGTGAGATCCTCCAGGGAAGCATCCGTGATTTGGAAAACGCGGTCGGTGGTCGGGCGCTCGGCGAGCATGGCTGTGATGTGGTGGGCGTTGTGATCGACCGTCTCGCGGTCGTTGGCATAAATGTGGGCGACCTGTCGGAGCACCTGCTGGAAGCTCGGCTTTCCATACCGCGCCGTGGGCGGGAAGTAGGTGCCCCCCCAAAACGGCCGCGCGTCGCTGTCGAGGAACATGGTGAGCGGCCACCCGCCGTGCTCGCCCAACCGCTGGAGGGCGCCCATGTAGATCGCATCGATGTCGGGGCGCTCTTCCCGGTCGACTTTGATGTTGACGAACAGCTCGTTCATGACGGCGGCGGTGGCGGCGTCCTCGAAGCTCTCGTGCGCCATGACATGGCACCAATGACAGGCGGCATAACCGATGGAGAGCAAGATGGGCTTGCCGGTGGCTTTGGCTTCGGCGAGTGCGTCGGGCCCCCACGCCCACCAGGCAACGGGGTTATCCGCATGCTGGAGGAGATAGGGCGAGGTTTCCTGAGCGAGACGGTTGGTCATGGCGGCGGCTGTCCTGGAGGTGGAGGTCGCGTGTGGGTACTGCTATAGTTGGGTTTAAGACCCCCGTCTTGCCGCACGGGCCACTGCGCAAAAGGGCCATCACATCATGGCAGTTCCACAACCAAGACCCGCGACCTATGCCGAGATCGAAGCGCTGCCGGAAAACCTGGTCGGCGAGATCTTGTTCGGCGTGCTGCATACTCATCCGCGTCCAGCCCCCAGGCTTGGGCGGGCGGCCAACCGCATGCAGGTCAAGCTCTGAGGTCCCTTCGATCTGGATGATGCAGGACCATCCGGATCGGTTTTCATCACGGAACCCGAACTTCATTTGGGCACGCACGTGATCGTGCCCGACATCGGCGGATGGCGGCGCGAACGCATGCCGACGCTGCCGGACACGGCCTATTTTCCAACCGCACCCGACTGGTTATGCGAGGTCCTATCGCCCTCGACCCAGCGCATCGACCGAACGGACAAGCTCGCCATCTATGCAAGTTTCGGCGTGGGCCATTGCTGGTACGTGGACCCAAATGCGCGGACGCTAGAGGTGTTTGAGCTGTCGGCTGGCAAATGGCTGCTTGCGGCCACCTTCAAGGACGCCGAGCCCGTGACCGCGCAGCCGTTCGAGGCGCTGACGTTTCCCCTCGATGTGCTGTGGCCCGAGGAGACAGGCTGACGCGCCACGCGGGTGATTCACGTGAAACAAAGACTGCAAGCGGCCAGATGGCGCGTCGGTGTGCAACACGGCGAGCGATGACACCGGGCGGGTTGTGTGAGAAACTGCGCAAACGAAGAGGAACTCGCCCATGACCGGTGCCGTGCGCAACGAAGACCGCGTCTCCCTCGCCGACTTCGAGGACATGCTGGCTGATAAGCCGCCCGAGGAAAAGTGGGAGCTAATTGGCGGCCACGTCTATAAGATGACGGTCGGCGCGGCGTGGGAGCATAAACAGATCATCCTCAATCTCACACTGGCGGTGAACAACCATTTGCGTGCGAAGAAGTCACCCTGCCGAGGATACGACGAGTCTTTCTGGTTGAAGGACCAGTCTCTTAATCTCGGCGTTTTCCCTGACCTGTTGGTCTTCTGCGGCCAGCTGCTTCCCGGTCAGAAGTCGATTGATGATCCGCTGGTTCTGTTTGAGGTCGATTCGAAAGGGAGCCAAGCTCGCGACAGGATGACCAAGCGCGTCGCCTACCAGCGGCTGCCGACCCTGCGCGAACTGATCCTCGTCGAACGCGATAGCATCCACATCGACCACTTCGTCCGCCGCGAGGACGGTTGGCACGGCGCGCCGCCGCTCGATACGCTGGCCGCTACGCTCGACCTTCCAGCGCTCGACCTCAAGCTTCCCGTTGCCGAGATCTATCGCGACGTGTTTCCGACGGGAACGGCGTGAGGTGAGTGCCACCATCTTCGCCGTGGCGACGCCGCCCGGCCGGTCGGCGATTGCAGTGGTGCGGGTGTCTGGGCACGCCTCCTCGCGGGTGATCGAAGCGCTCTGCGGGCCAACCCCGGAGCCACGCCGCGCTGTGCTCCGCAAGTTGCGCGACCCGGCGACAGGCGACATCCTGGACGAAGCGCTAGTCTTGTTCTTCAAAGCCCCCCGCAGCGAAACCGGCGAGGATCAAGCCGAACTGCATCTTCACGGCGGCCGCGCAATCGTGGCGGCGGTGATGGCAACACTGGCAGCGATGTCCGACTGCCGGATGGCAGAACCGGGCGAGTTCGCCAAGCGGGCTTTCGAGAACGGCAAGCTGGACTTGGCTCAGATCGAGGGCCTTGCCGACCTGATCGATGCGGAGACGCAGGCTCAGCGCCAGCAGGCAGTAGCGCAGGCGATGGGCGTGCAGTCGGCGCGCTTCGACGGCTGGCGATCAGACGTGCTGCGGGCACTCGGTCTCGTGGAAGCGGCGATCGATTTCTCCGATGAGGAGGACGTGTCCGAGCGCGCGGTCGAGCAGGCAGAAGCTGTGGCGCGGACGCTGACCGCAAGCCTCAGAGCGCAGTTGGACGATGGGCACCGGGGCGAGATTTTGCGCGACGGATTTCGCGTCGTGCTGGCCGGTGCGCCCAACGCGGGCAAGTCGAGCCTGCTGAACGCGCTCGCGCGGCGGGACGCCGCGATTGTGTCGGCGGAGGCTGGCACCACGCGCGACGTCATCGACGTGAGGCTCGATCTGGAGGGTGTCGCGGTGATCGTCTCGGACACGGCGGGTATCCGCGAGACAGCCTCCAGCGTGGAGCAGGAGGGCATTCGGCGCACCCTCCAGGCGGCTCGCGAGGCTGATCTCGTCGTGTGGCTCCAAGCGGTAGATCGTGTCGAGCCTGACCTTAAAGGTGCTTGGCTTCAGGCCTCCGCCGACATGACGGATGAGAGCGGGCAGCGCGCGATCACGGTCTTGACCAAAGTCGATCTGGTGGCCGCGCCGCAAATGATTCACGTGAAACAAAGTCCCAAACACCGAGGGGGTTCGGAGAAACTCGTTCCCCCGAACAGTCTGGGCGGTAGCCCGGTCGCGCAGCGAGCCCACAACATCGCACTCTCGGCAACAACAGGGACCGGCGTGGACGAGCTGATCAAGGAGATCGCACGGCGGGCACGCGAGGCGGTGGGTGACGCGCGCGATCCAGCGATCACCCGGGTGAGACATCGCCGCGAAATCGAAGCCGCTATCGGGCATCTTGCGGCGTTCGTCGAGCACCCCGAGCGCGAGGTGGAATTGCGGGCCGAAGATCTGCGGCTGGCTGGAGTTGCACTGGGCCGGCTGACAGGGCGGATTGATTCCGAAGAGGTTCTGGGTGAGATTTTTGCGCGGTTCTGTATAGGGAAGTAGAGGGCATCAGGCTTTGACGGCTTGAAGGTAGACAACGCGACCACCCTCGCTCGCCTGCCAATGGACGCGACCAACGGTGAAGCCGGATGCCGTGACAAGCGCGCAGAGCTCGGCAAACGTTGGATGCCAGATATGATGATCGCGATAGCGGTCGAACCCCGCAGTGACGAGGACGGCGCGGGCGGTCTCCTTGGCCTTCTCGCGAAGCGAGGTCTGGCCATCACGACCTCCAGAAACGGTAAGGCCGATGACAAGTTGCCCAATTGGCCTGAGCACGCGGTTCGCTTCCAGCATGGCAAGCTCGGGCGAGGCGAAATGGTCGACCACGGAGCGCATGTGGACGGTGTCGAAGCTGCTCGTGGCGAGAGGGAGATGTTCAGCCATGCCACAAACAAAATTCAACGGCGCGTGTAGGAACGAATAAACCTGCACCAAGGCAGGCTGGCGGTTGATGTCACGAACGGCGTGGAGATAGGGGTCGACGCAGGCGTAGCGCTGGCCGGGTGC
>JBBRKD010000153.1:0-5387 GCA_038218255.1 Hyphomicrobiales bacterium
ATAACCCGCGTCCAGGCCGAGATCGAAAAAAAGCGCCAGCGGGCCAAGGCCGCTGACGCTTTCTTTAAGAGCTGAGAACCGGGCTTACGTCTCACTCATCCTGGGCGCGCTCCAGATTGCGGGAGGCCTTCGTGTTGCCGATGAACCCGTCGTTGGTGGCCTGGCGCTTGGCGTCAGCCGACGCTCCGCCCGACAGGTATTCGACCACATAGACGGCCTTTCCTTCGGCCTTGGCCTTGCGCAACAGGTTGCGCGACGTCGCCACGTCGTGGTCGCTATTACGTTGGCCTTTGCCCTTCACGCCATAATAGAGCGACTCCTTCGCGACGCCGTCGATCGTCTCGACGTAACTCTTGTCGGTCAGCAGTTCTTCGCCGTTCTGAACCACAACCGCCGCATCGCCACGATGGCCACGTGCCTCGTCCGCCACTTCCTTGACGAACCGGATCATCTCGGCGCGCGAACCTTTGGGGGCCTTGAGCTTTTCGTAGGTATCCACGCGATCGAGATAGACGCCGTCGTATCCAGCGTCGATGGCCTTGCCGACGCGCTGCTTGACGATCGCCTTCCAGTCCTCGTCCCAATACCGGGCGGCATAATTACCCTCCCAGCCTTGGGTTTTGCCCGTGTTCCAGGCCTTCTTGGACTTTGATTTCATATAGGCGCGGCCCTCCTCCACCTCGCCAATCGAAATGTAGGCAAGGACATCGCGCGCGTCGCCATTGGATTTCTTCTTGAGACGACGGGGATTGCCGGTGTGGTCAGGATCGACGACGGCGACGTCGGCGTTCGAGCGGGCGGTGGAGTTCATGTCGCCCTGGAGCTGGTATGTCCAGCTGCGGGCCTGCTTCACGGTCTCGCGATTGGCCAAGGCTGGAGCAATGCCCACGCAGGTGAGCGCAACCGACGCGAGTATCGCGCCAGCAAATGCCTTAGATTTTGAAATCTGAATCATGGTGAACCTCACTTATGCTGCAGTACAACGCGCGTTTGTAACAGGTCTCGACCCTCATTCGTTCCGGTGCGGTGTCGCATGGTGCGGTCTTTGTTTCGACGTGTTTGCGAGGCGCAACCGCAGACACGAGCATGCCGGTCAAAGGCTTGGCTGTTGCACGCCGTGACTTGGGCAAACGGCTCTGAAGCGTCACGCCGGATGCGATGTTTCAAGCGCACACGGATGGTTACTTCGTATTAAGGAACGTCGTTTAATTAGAGCCTCACCCGGGCCTCCTGGGTCACCGTTCCTGCGTCCAAGAGAGCCGGTTCCATCAGGATCGGCTCTCTTGTTCGGTTCTGGGCCTCAAACTTGCAGCCTGTGGCAATTGAAAGCCTCAAACGGTGCACAGGCAGCGAGGGCCTGGCGCACGATCGGCGCGCCTCTGCCCCAATTCTGGCGCGGTTTTAACCCCGTCTTCACGCTGGCCGGTTTGAGTGTGGGCGTGTAAGCTCTATGTGTCAGTTCAAAGGTAGCGTTGCGTCGATCATGAAAAACGAACCTCGCGTCGGGGGCCCACAGGCTCGCGGAATCACCATTTCGTTCGGCGACCACTTCCAGTCGTCGCAGCAGTTCGATGCCGTCTTCAAAGAGGGTATGGCGCTCGTTGAACGCACCGCGACCTACCTTGACGGTGCCGGTCGCCGGGATGCCAAAAATCTGGCACCGCAGATCACCGTTCTCTACGCGACGGAGAGCATGCGGCTGACGACGCGGCTACTCGACATCGCATCCTGGTTACTCATTCGACGGGCGCTGAAACAGGGTGAGATCGACGAGAGCGAGGCGCGGCTGAAGCGCCAGCGGGTCAAGCTGCAAGCCTTTGGGCGGCCAGGACATACCACCGGATTTGCCGACTTGCCGCTCGAATTGCGTGGCCTGATCGACGAAAGCTTCACGATGCTCGACCGGGTCGTGCAGCTCGACAAGGCGATGTCACCGTCGCACGCGAACGTCACTGCGGCCACAGCCAACCCGGTCGGCGCGCAAATCCTTCAGCTCAGCCAGCTGCTTGGCACCAAGCCATCATGATCTGCGGCACTTGAAACGAAACGGCGCGGTCTGCTTTGCGACAGCCGCGCCTGAGCATCGACACCACACACGACGGCGGAGCCTGCGCCCCGCCTGCCGCGCGCTTTAGAACATGCCTTCGAACTTCTTCTTGAACTTCGACAGGCGGCCGCCACGGTCCATCAGCTTCTGGTCGCCGCCCGTCCAGGCAGGATGCGTCGAGGGATCGATGTCGAGCGCCAGCGTGTCGCCAGCCTTGCCATACGTCGAATAGGTAATGAAATCAGTGCCGTTGGGCAGCTGAACGCGGATCTGGTGATAGTCGGGATGGCAGTCAGCTGCTTTTTTCATCGGTCGGGCTCTTGAGATCGGGGCTATTGCGGACGGAAAACGCCAAAATGCACCAGCCGACGCAAACCGCCAGTTCCAGGCACGCTTTGAGAGTTGAAAGGCCCGTATAGTGGAGAATGGTGCCTGCGGCAAGGACGGTGTCGCACCCGCATCTAGACCCCAGGGCGGCAGTGGGTCTGATCTACACGGCCGTCACGTTGGCCGGATTTGCCCGGTGCCGCGGACGACGTATTTGAACGTCGTGAGCTGTTCAAGCCCGACGGGGCCGCGCGCATGCATCTTGCCGGTTGCGATGCCGATTTCCGCACCCATGCCGAATTCGCCACCGTCGGCAAACTGGGTGGATGCATTGTGAAGGACGATGGCGCTGTCGACGCGGGCGAGAAAACGGGCAGCCGTCCCGTTGCATTCGGTGATGATGGCGTCCGTGTGCTGGGAGCCGTAGCGGGCGATGTGGGCGATTGCGCCATCAACGCCATCGACGACTTTCACAGCGATGATGGCGTCGAGAAACTCTCGGCCATAGTCATCGGGCGCAGCCGCTCTTACGCGGGGGTCGCAGGCAAGCGTCGCCGCATCGCCGCGCACCTCGCAGCCCGCATCGAGCAGCGCGCGGACAAGCGGGGTGAGAATGTCCTCAGACGCATTGCGGTCAACCAGCAGGCACTCGGTTGAGCCGCACACGCCCGTGCGCCGCAGCTTGGCGTTGAGCACGATGGGGAGTGCAATATCCATATCCGCCCCGCGATCCACATACGTGTGACAGATGCCCTCGAGGTGGGCGAACACAGGCACGCGGGCCTCAGACTGCACGCGCTCGACGAGCGATTTCCCTCCGCGCGGCACGATGACGTCGATGGTGCCGTCGAGCCCGCTCAGCATGTGGCCGACAGCAGCGCGGTCGGTCGTGGGAACGAGTTGGATGGCTGATTGAGGCAGGTCGGCAGCGCGAAGGCCCTCAGCGAGGCAGGCGAGGATCGCGACCGAAGATTGATGGCTTTCCGACCCGCCGCGCAGAATGGCGGCGTTGCCAGCTTTGAGCGCGAGCGCACCCGCGTCCGCCGTCACATTGGGGCGACTTTCGTAAATGATACCGATAACGCCGAGCGGAACGGCAAGCCGCGTGATGTCGAGCCCGTTGGGGCGGCTCCATCGGGCGAGTTCACGGCCAACGGGATCAGGCAGCGCTGCGATCTCCTCAAGGCTGTGGGCGATGGCGTCGATACGGGCAGCATCCAGCGTCAGCCGGTCGATGAACGCGGCGGGGCGGTCGGCGGCCATCGCTGCACCCACGTCGCGGGCGTTGGCAGCAATGATGTCGGTCGCGTGCGCTCGCAAGGATGCGGCGGCCGAAGTCAGCGCGGTATTCTTGGCCTCAGTAGAGGCAACCGCCAGTTCGCGCGAGGCCGCGCGTGCGCTCACACCGATCTGGTGCATCAGGCGGGCCGTGTCATCTGCGATCCGTTCAGGCGTGTTCATGGGGCTCGATCTTGGCGGAGCGGGGGTGTCCCGCTTGAAGGGGAGGTTTCCAAAGGCCTTAGGCCTTTGGTGGGGGTGCAGGGGCCAAGCCCTCGCGGTTCTCAGCCATCCTGTCGCGCGCAAAAGCGAGGAAGGCGCTCTTTTCATCGGCGCTCGCAAAGGCGCGTCCGGGAAGCAGCACGCCTTGACCCCGGTCAATCCATAGCGTCACCGCGTCATCCGCATCCGTGATGTCTTTGATCGCCGACCATCGAAACGAGCTTTGAAACGTGGGCGACGTAAATCGAAGGTCATCCGTATCGATGATCGCGGTCTGCGGTCTGAATGAGGGTCCGTCGTCATCGAACATGTTGGAGCGTATGGCATAAACCCGCTGCCACGTCGTGAAAAACACCAAAAACACGCCAAGGAGAAACCCGAAATAGCCCGATATGAAATCGAACGACTCCAACCCCGCGATCACGAACAATGTACGGAGTGCCAACACAATCCCAACCAACAACGCGCACGCGAACATGAATTGTGCGAGCGTCGAGCGCCACCAGGGTCTGCCCCCGACCCGAGCGAGTCGTTCTACCGTGCGCCGCTGATGCGCCGCAAGATCGGCCCGCGTGAGTTGGTACGACAGTTCAAACATCACACTCTCGCTTTCGCATCCACCAGCTCGCGCCCCCGCGTGGAGGCGACCCACACGTCGACTGCTTGCTTGGTCGCGGCCACATCATGAACGCGCATGAGTTGCACGCCCTGCGCGGCAGCGACCATCACCGTCGCAAGCGATCCCGGAACGCGGTCGGCTGGCGCGTCGGCTCCCGACAATTGCCCGATCATCTTCTTACGCGAAGCCCCCAAGAGAACCGGCACGCCGAGCCCATGCAGCGTCGCAAGTTGTGCCATCATGGCCACGTTATGATGCAAGTGCGTGCCAAACCCGATGCCGGGATCAACGCAAAGTTTTGCGCGCGGGATGCCAGCGGTCTCACAGGCGGCAATCCGGTGGCTCAGAAAATGATGAACGTCCAGCACGAGGTCGTCGTAGTGCGGGTTGTCGTTCATCGTCTTGGGGTCCCCCTGCGCATGCATGAGAATGACCGGCAGGCCCGTTTGAGCGGCAGCGTCGAGCGAGTGCGGATCGTGCGTGAGGGCTGACACGTCGTTAAGAATGTCCGCCCCCGCCGCCGCCGCCTGACGCATGGCTTCGGCTTTGCGCGTATCGACCGAAATCCGCGCGTCCGTCTTGGCGCGCAGGCCCTCGATCACCGGCAAAACGCGGCGGAGTTCATCGTCGAGTGAGACCGGATCGGAGCCAGGGCGAGTGGATTCACCGCCGATGTCGAGAATGTCCGCCCCCTCTTCAGCAAGCCGCAGGCCATGCGAAATGGCGCGCTCGGTCGTGTCGTGTTGGCCGCCATCGGAAAAACTATCCGGCGTCACGTTGACGATCCCCATGATGCGCGGGCGGTCGAGCGACAATCCGGCAAAGCGCGGGCGCGGCTCGGTGAGGCGCTCGACGAGGGCTGCGAGTTCGAGCGGATTGGGCCAATCGCGCTGG
>JBBRKD010000154.1:0-5385 GCA_038218255.1 Hyphomicrobiales bacterium
GGTGTGGCTGCCGCCTTGGGCTCGGGTGCTGGTGAGATAAGTGTGGGAGAGACAGGCATTGGCGCAACCGCACTCGGCGGGACCGGCATCTGAGGGACGGCCATCTGGGGCAGTGCACCGGGCACGGCGGACGGACGCGCAACAGGCACGGTGGCTGGCATGTCTGCGCTAGATGCGGCCGCGCTCTGCGGCTTTGCAGCGGTGCGGTCGTCGACCGGTGCGGCGCTCGGCGTGGACATATCCGAAGTTCGAGCCGATGCATCGAGACCGGCCGCATCGACCGACGACGTCGCCTCAGCCATCGCGCAGCCAAACAGTGCTGCACCCAAAATCATACTGCGCACGCACAGCCCGACCATCTCGTCACCTATCACTAGACACTTTAAACTACGATGGAGATTGACCTGAAATTCTGAAGACTTTCGTAACTCCCGCCGCGACCATCAACGATCGTGACGATAAATCGGCGTGCCGGGTCCGGCGTTGATGATGCGGATGTTGCGGAAGTCGGTATCGATCGCGGCCTGAGGCGCTGCTGGCCGCACGGCGCGCAATTCGGGTGCGTGGAGTGCTGCTGGCGTTGAGACGCGATCTGCGACGCTTGGCGCGCCTGGGGCTGCTTGCGGCGCTGGCTTACTGCGGCTCGCCTGTCTGGCAGGTTTGGCCTTGGGGCCGGCGAGCCCGTCCGGTGGCAGAATGGGTGTAAAGATTGGTTCGCGTGCGGGGGCTGGGATCGCGGCTGGGATTCCGGCGGGCACGGCGGCTGTCGGGCGCCAGTACGCCGCAACGCACGGGTCTGTTTCTTTGAGTTTTTCGATCGTCTCTGGGCGGGCATAGACCAAACGCCCGCCGTCGCAGACGTAGGCGTCGTCTGCGTGAGCGGGGATGACCCCGGCCAAAGCCAAGCCGATGAGTGCGACCGATGTCGCCCGTGATTGTGTCATGTGCGCGTCCCCTACCCTGTGAGTGTCACATTACGCGACGTTCGTTGAGGGAGCGTTTACGCGGGTCGCGTTACGGCAAGTCGCCGTGAGGTTCGACAGCGGTTTGACTGCGAAGATACGACCCCTGCGGCGTCCGAACGGTCTCAAAGCCCGCAGGCAGTTGGCTCAGATCGCCTCGCCGGAGGCGGAGCGCAATGTCGCGTGTCAACACACGCCCGTCCACATAGCCAGGGTAGGCAAGCCCGATCGCGTCCGTGCCGGTTGCAGTGACGTCAACGGTCTGCAAGCCTGGCAGCACGAGTGGCGCGCCTGCCAGACGGTCACCGGCGCGCGGCGCTGCACCGGTGTAACGGCGCGACACATTCAAAGCGCGGTCGGTATCGGCGATATACAACGTGGTGGTTTCGAGCGCGCCTGAGACTGCGGCCCATCGCTGGCTAAAGACCGCCCGGCCCATGTCAGGGGCGACCAGAATGACGTGGCGTAGCGCGATGCCGGGGGGAAGGTCTTCCATCACCCGCGCGATCGCTTCGATCGTTAGTTCAGCGCCAAGTCCGTGGGCGAGGAGGCTGATGGACGTTGCCCCGCTCTCGGCCGCTACCAATTTCAAAAAGGCTGCAAGTTGTGGGGAGGCGGCCTTGGCAGCCTCGCGATCGGAGGGATAGCGCGAGGGGTTGCCAGACGATGGCCAACTGAAGAGGAACGGCGCGCCGTCAAACCGCAGGTCGGAGGTGAGTTGGGCGGTGCGATAGAGCGCGGCTTCGAAGTCCATCGTGGAGCCTGGGATTACGACGAGAGCGTGGCTCTTATCGCGCTTAGATATGGCGAGCTTGGAGACGCTGGCTTCGTGGAAAGCGCCGACCGTCAACGTGGTCAGTCCTGTGACAGCGAAGGACCGAGCGGCGGGGGCGCCTGCGTTGGTCTCGCCTCCTGTGATGACAGCGGTTGGCCAGACGCGATCATGCGCAGACTTGGACGGCGCACGCGACGCGGTGATGTCGGCGCGACCGAGCGAGAGTTCTGCCGCAGGCGCGTTGGAAAACCGCAGCGTGTTGAATGGCTCTGCGACCTGCGCGCGATTGGTGCCGTACAGAATAGAGACCGTATCGTTGGGCGGACGCTGACTGAGAGGTCTGACGGGCGGGGTCGTGGGCGAGAGCGGGGCGGCAGGGGCCGACGAAGCTGGAGGTTGCGTGAGGATAGCCACAACGTCGTGTGGTGGCGGAATGGGAGTAGCGGCGGCCGATTTTGGTACAGGAGGCGCGGGTTGTGGCGCTGCCGGTGCAGCCTCTAAAGCGGGCGTCGGTGCGGCAACAGTCGGTGCGGCAACACCTGACGCGGCGACACCAGAAACGGCGCCAATAGCGGCAGCGCTACTGACAGCAGACGTGACGGGAACGGCTGCTGCGACAGGCGGCACACTGTCAGGCGCTTGGCCACTATCTGCCGCCATGGCCGCCGCCGTTGCCAAGGCCATCCGCCAGCGGGCCATGGCATCGGAATGAGCGTGTGCAAACTCGGCGACGGGCGCGAGCAGCACGGCACTCATCAGACTATGGGCGACGAGCCGTGGCCGCCACGGGAGGCGACCCATCGAGGACCAGGTCGCGGCGAGGGTTGCACACGACGCAATCGCTAAGGCAACACGTGCCTGATAGCCGTCGAGCGCCAGCGTCGGGATGTCGAATGAGAGCGCGTGAATGGCGTCCCACCACGACTCGATGATCCAGGGAGCAATGGCGGCGAAGGGCAAGGGTGGGTCCTCTGGCGGATCCTTGGGGAATCGTTTCAGTTCCCTTGTAGCGCGAACTTGGGCCTCTTCGTGGGTCAGAGCCGATTTTTGCCCGGCATTCCTCCCGTCATGGCAAATACGCCGATGGACGGGGCATTGGGGGTGTTTCGATCCGGCACGGCCCCGTGGTAAATGCGTGACCGCCCTTTATGACCTCCCTGTGTGACCTCCCGTTGTGATCAGAGCGCCCATGATGCCGACCGCGTTGCGACCAGAGCCGTCCATTGCCGACACCGTTGCTGGCGTCATGGCAGGCGATCGCACGTTGCTCGCGCGCACGATCACGCTCGTTGAAAGCACCAAGCCCGCGCATTTGGCCATCGCCCAACAGGTGCTGCAGGCGCTGTTGCCCGCGCAGGCTGGTCGGGCCCCGGCCCTGCGGATCGGCATTACGGGCGTGCCCGGCGTTGGCAAATCGACGACCATCGATCAGCTCGGCATGAACCTTGTGGAGGCCGGTCACACGGTGGCTGTGCTGGCCGTCGATCCGACATCGCGGCGGACGGGTGGATCTATTCTGGGCGACAAAACCCGCATGAGCCGTCTTTCGCAGGCGCCGCAAGCCTTCATCCGCCCCTCGCCGACGTCGGGCACGCTTGGCGGCGTCACGCGCAAGACGCGCGAGACGATGGCGCTGGTGGAAGCGGCTGGCTTTGACGTTGTGATCGTCGAGACCGTTGGCGTCGGCCACTCGGAAGTGGCCGTCGCCGACATGGTCGATTTTTTTCTCGTCCTGTTGCTGGCAGGCGGGGGGGACGATCTGCAGGGCATCAAGAAGGGCATCATCGAGATCGCCGACATGATCGCGATCAACAAAGCCGACGGTGACAATAAGATCCGCGCCGAGCGGGCCGCCCAGGAGTATCGCAACGCCTTACATATTCTCACCCCGCGCGACGCCATCTGGCATCCGCCCGTGCTCACCATGTCGGGACTGGAAAACAGCGGCCTCGACCGGCTGTGGGCGCATATCGAGGATCATTGCGCCAAGACCAAAGGGTCGGGCGATTTCGAGGCCCGCCGTCGCCGTCAGGCCGTGACCTGGATGCGCGACATGCTGGAAGACCGGTTGATGGGGATGTTGAAAGGTCATCCGGAGGTTGCAGCGCAACTCCCCAATCTTGAGCGCGAGGTCGGCCGGGGGCAATTGCTGCCAACGCTTGCCGTCGATCGGGTTATGGCCCTGCTCGGCATCGGGGGTTGAGACGTTATGTTAGCTCGGCAAACCCGCCGGTTTGACGGAGCGCCTCGCCTAGAACGAGGCTGGCTGCGACGGCAATGTTGAGCGAACGCAAGCCTGGTCGCATGGGGATGCGGACACGGGCATCCACGGTGTCATGAACCGGCTCGGGCACGCCGGCACTTTCCCGTCCGAGCATCAGCGTGTCGGTCGGTTGGAACGCAAAAGCGACATGTCGCTCGGCCCCGTGGGACGTCAGCAGCACCAGCCGCCCTGCGTTTGCAGACGCCGTCCGGGTGGCTAGAAAAGCGTTGAAGCTTAGGTGACGCGTGACGTCGACCGCGTCGATGTAATCGAGCGCTGCCCGCTTCAGCGCACGGTCGCTCATATCAAATCCCGTTGGACCGATCACGTCGATTGCGACGCCTAGACAGGCGCACAGGCGCAGAATTGTCCCCGTATTCTGGGGAATGTCGGGCTGATACAAGGCGAGCCGCATGGCGAATGTCCGCTGCCGTGAGCAGCACACCGTTTTCGTGCCGCATGTTGCTTTTGTCGCGTTGAGAGCGTCGTGCAACGATGTCAAAAGAGCGCAGATCTGATCGCGAAAGCAGCGAGCTGCGTTTACAGAGGCACGTAGGTTTAAAAAGCCCTGCGCCCGTCGCATTTTTCGTTTGATCGCGCATCCGCCATTGGGAGGCCATCGTGTCCGCTGAATCCGCAGAACCAAACCGCCGGGACTTTCTTGTTCTCGCCGGAAACACGTTTGCAGCCGTGGGCGGCGCCGCCGTGCTGTGGCCGTTTATCAGCCAGATGAATCCTGACGCTGGCGCACTGGCGCTTGCCTCGATCGAAGCCGATTTGTCGACCGTTAAATTAGGTCAAGCGGTGACGGTGATGTGGCGTGGCAAGCCGGTTTTCATCCGGAACCGGACACCTGAAGAGATTAAGCAGGCGCAGGCCGTCGACGTGAAGTCGTTGCCTGATGCCAGCGCGCGCAATGCCGGTATGCCGGAAAATGCGACCTCCGCCGATGCCAACCGCGTGAAGGCTGGAAAAGAAAACTGGCTTGTGATGGTCGGCATCTGCACGCATTTGGGCTGTATTCCCAAGGGTCAATCGATCGCCGACACGAAGGGCGATTTCGGCGGCTGGTTCTGTCCGTGCCACGGCTCGCACTACGACACGGCAGGGCGTGTGCGAAAAGGTCCAGCCCCGCGTAATCTGGATGTGCCTGTGTACTCGTTCTTATCAGATACTAAGATCAAGATCGGCTGAGGCCGCCATCCTGCGCCCTCTCGCTCCATCATTTCTACTCTAGTCTAGGTGACACCATGTCTGGCCCCTCCACCTACGAGCCCAAATCGAACGCTGCAAAGTGGTTTGACGAACGGCTGCCCGTCGCGCGTCTCATGCACGACAGCTTCGTTGCCTTTCCGACGCCGCGCAACTTGAACTACCTGTGGACG